>USQE01000053.1 GCA_900556675.1 uncultured Collinsella sp. | reverse complement strand
CCCCAAAAGACCGAGGAGAGAACGCTCAGAACAGTATCCATAAAACGAAAAGCAATCCTTATGATTAAGAGCGGGTTGCAGCGAGCACCTCGGCAGCCTTGGCGCGAGCCCACGTATCGACATCGCGAAGCTGCTCAAACGATGCGACCGCCTGCGTATCGTGTGCATCCATGCACGACTCGACGATACGGTCGATATCGGTAAAGGTACAGGCATCGTGCAGGAAGGCATCGACGGCAACTTCGTTGGCGGCATTCAACACGCACGGCATGGTGCCGCCTGTCTTGCCGGCACGCTCGGCCAGCGCCAGGCAGCGGAATGTGTCCGTATCGGCCGCATCGAAGGTGAGCTGCCCGAGCTCGCGGAAATCGATTCGAGGAGCTGGGGTATCCCAACGCTCGGGATACGAGAACGCGAACTGGATGGGAATGCGCATGTCGGACGCACCGAGATGCGCCATCACGGAGCCGTCGGCATACTCGACCATCGAGTGGATCTTTGACTGGCGCTGAACGACCACGTTGATAAAGTCGAGATCGCACCCGAACAGGTGCATCGCCTCGATACGCTCCAAGCCCTTATTCATGAGGGTCGCAGAGTCGATGGTGATCTTAGCACCCATGGCCCACGTGGGGTGTGCCAGCGCATCGGCGCGCGTCACGCAATTGAGCTCGTCGCGCGTACGGCCAAAGAACGGACCGCCCGAGCAAGTAAGCCAGATGCAGTGGGCCTCGCGCGGATTCTCCCCCAGATAGCACTGGTAGATGGCGGAGTGCTCGGAGTCGACCGGGATGAGCTGACCCGGTTGCGCCAACGGCATCAGCAGGTCACCGCCGACAACGAGAGACTCCTTGTTGGCAAGTGCGAGACGCTTGTTCGAGGTCAGGGCCGCATGGCTCGCTTCGAGCCCGGCAGCGCCCACAATGGCAACAAGGACACAGTCGACGTCATCGCGACGCGCGAGCTCACAAACCGCCTGCGCACCAACACCGAGCTCGGTGCCCTCGGGCAGCTCCTGCAGTACAGCGTCCGCACCGTGGGTGGTGTCGGCCACGGCAACGGCCGGGACCGAAAACTCGCGGGCGGCGGCAACGAGCTCCGAAGTGCTGGAGTTAACGGACAACGCCGTCACCTGCAGTCGATCGGCATGCTGACGGCATACATCGAGTGCCTGCGTGCCGATAGAGCCCGTACAGCCCAAAATTGCAACCCGCAGACGGCCATCGGGGCTGTACGTCGTCTGAAAGGCCATTACAGCACGCCTCCGATCATCAAAAGCAGCTGCGCGGTAATGCAGCCAAAGATAAGCGAGTCGCTACGGTCGAGCATGCCGCCATGGCCCGGAATCAGATTGCCGGAATCCTTGACGCCCACGCCACGCTTGATGCGTGACTCGATGAGGTCGCCGATAACGCCCAGGATGGACACGACCACGCCGCACAGCAGCGCATAGGGCAAGCTCAGCTTATAGAAATGGGTCGCCCACAAAATAAGCCAGATGAGAACCGAGCCCAAGATGCCGCCGAAAAAGCCCTCCCAGCTCTTTTTGGGAGAAATCTTGGGGACCATCTTGTGCTTGCCGATACGGCTACCCACGATATAGGCGAACGAATCGGAGACCCAGAGAGACGCGCAAACACCCACCGAAAGCAGGGCGCCGGCAAAACCGGGCACGGCATCGCGCAGCAGCACGATGGCCGACAGCATAAAACCGGTGTAGATGGGGCCCATGAGCGTCACGGCTACATCGGATATACGGGTACGCGACGACCAGACGTACCAAATACCCACCGCAAGCATCAGTGCAAAAAGCAGGGCATTCAACAGCAGCGAGTCGCCCAGCGCCGAGAGCGGAAAGAGCACGGCGGCAGCGATACCCAGGCGCTCGTTGGCCACCTTGCCATCGAGCTTCGTCATGCGGAAAAACTCATAGCAGCACAGGCCGCTCATGACGGAGACGAAGATGGCAGTGGGAACGATACCCAAAACCAAGCAGAGAATAAACACGACGGCGTAGACGATACCTGCGGCGGCGCGGGTAATAAAGCCGGCCAACCACGAAGTCGTAGCCGCGCCGCTCTTGGCGGAAGGCGCCTTGGGAGATGACGTCTTGGGAGCAGACGCCTTGGGACGATCGGACACGATTAAGCCTCCTCGGTCTTGCTCAGTCCACCAAACCTACGGTCGCGGCCCTGGTAGGCCAAAATGGCGTCGACAAGGCCCCAGCGATCAAAGTCGGGCCAATAGGTATCGGTGACATAAAACTCGGAATAGGCAACCTGCCACAGCAGATAGTTCGAAAGGCGTAGCTCGCCGGAGGTGCGAATCACAAGCTCCGGATCGGGCAGCCCAGAGGTGTAGAGATGGGAGGCAACCATATCATCGTCGATGGCGGCAGGGTCGATCTTGCCGGCAGCGGCGTCGAGCGCAATCTGACGGACGGCACGGGTGATCTCGGCACGGGCGCCGTAATTGACGGCAAGCGCCAGCGTCATGCCGGTGTGGTCGGCACACTCGGCAAGACCGCGCTCAAAGACATCGCGGGTCTTCTTGGGCAGTGCGGAAATATCGCCCAAAAAGACAACGCGCACGTTTTCGCGCTTAAGCAGCGGCAACTCATCGATAAACGTCTTGGCAAACAAATGCATCAAAACGTTGACCTCATGCTGCGGACGATTCCAGTTTTCGGTGGAAAACGCATAGGCCGAAAGGACGTCGACGCCCAAGCGCACGCATGCGGTAATGATCTCGCGCAGGGAGACGATACCGGCCTTGTGTCCCTCGGTGCGGGCAAGACCGCGCGCCGTGGCCCAGCGACCGTTACCGTCCATGATGCACGAAATATGATGCGGGATCTTATTGAGGTCAAGGTCGGAAAAACCGACGCCCGCAGGGGCGTCGGCAAAGTACTCGACCAGTTTGTTCTCGTCGTATTGCACCTTAGATCTCCATGACCTCGGCTTCTTTTTCCTTCAAAAGCTCCTCGACCTTGGCAACATACTCATCGGTATGCTTCTGGACCTTGGCCTGCTCGCGACGGACATCGTCCTCGGTAAGCTCTTCGTCGCGCTCGAGCTTGTTGTTAAAGTCACGACGAATGTTGCGAATGGAAACCTTGGCCTGCTCGGCATACTCGCGGCACTCCTTGACGAGCTCGCGACGACGCTCCTCGGTGGGAGCCGGGAACGGCAGGCGCACGACGGTACCGTCAGAGTTGGGAGTAATGCCCAGATCAGAAGCACTGATAGCCTTCACGATTGCGTTGACGAGCGCCTTGTCCCAGGGTTCGATGAGCAGCATGTGAGCCTCGGGAGTCTTAACGGCGGCAACCTGGGTAACCGGCGTGGGAACACCGTAGTAATCGACCGAAATGTCGGACAGAATATTAGCGTTGGCGCGGCCCGTGCGAACCTTGGAGAAGTTGTGCTTGAGGGACTCGAGCGACTTGTCCATGTGGGCGGTGATGTTCTCTGCCATGCTTAATCCTCCTGATAGACGAGCGTGCCGACGGGCTCACCCGAAAGCGCGCGTTTGACGGTGTCCTCGCCATCAATGTTGAGGACCAAAATCGGCATACGGTTATCCTGGCACAGTGCCGTGGCCGTGGAATCCATAACCTGCAGACCGCGGACGAGAACCTCGTGATAGGTAATCTTGTCAAAACGGACGGCATCGGCGCACTTGACAGGATCCTTGTCGTAGATGCCGTCAACCTTGGTGGCCTTAATCAGAATCTCGGCACCGATCTCGCAGGCACGAAGAGCCGCGGCGGTGTCGGTCGTAAAGTACGGATTGCCCGAACCAGCGGCAAAAATAACGACGTTGCCCTTGGAAAGGTGGTTGATGGCGCGACGGCGAATATAGGGCTCGCAGATCTCGTTCATCTGGATAGCGCTCATCACGCGGCAGGGAACATCGTTGTGCTCAAAGGCATCCTGCAGGGCAAGCGCGTTCATAACGGTTGCCAGCATGCCCATGTAGTCGGCCTGGGCGCGCTCCATGCCACCGGCAGCGCCGGCCATGCCGCGGAAAATGTTGCCGCCGCCGACAACGACGCCGACCTCATGACCAACGGCGAGCAGCTCCTTGACCTGCTTGGCAAGATGATCGGTAATCTTCGGGTCGATGCCATATTGGCCGTCGCCCATCAGTGCTTCGCCGGAAAGCTTCAGAAGCACGCGTTTATATCGGATGTCGGACAAAGCGATCCTCCTTTAATTAGACTCTCAATATGATAGCAAAGGCTCTGATAAGAGCCATGAAAAAGCAGGCTGTGAGTAAAACCCACAGCCTGCTCATTACCAGCTACAAGAGCTTATTTACTCGCCACGGACCAGACGGTCGAAGGCAACGACGGTAATGGTATCGCCGAGCTCCTTGGAGACCTGCTCAGCGTACTTCTTGATGGTGAGGGAGCTGTCCTTAATGAACTCCTGCTCAGTGAGCACGGACTGCTTGTAGAACTTCTCCAGACGGCCAACAGCCATCTTCTCCTGAATGGCCTCGGGCTTGCCGGACTCGGCAGCCTGAGCCATGTAGATCTGCTTCTCGTGCTCGACGGTCTCAGCCGGAACCTGATCGCGGGTAGCGCAGATCGGGGCGACGGCGGCAACCTGAAGGGCAACGTCGTGAGCGAAGGTCTTGAAGGACTCAGCCTGAGCGGTCTCGGCCTTCTCGAAGGCGAACTCGACGAGGACGCCAATCTTACCACCCATGTGGATGTAAGAAGCGAGAGCGCCGTTCTCGGCCTTGCGGGCGGCGAAACGAGAGATCTTCATGTTCTCGCCCATGATGTGAATCATCTCGGTGAGCTCGGAGGAAACGGTCTCCTCGCCCATCGGCTTCTCGAGCAGAGCGTCGACGTCAGCCGGCTCGGTGGTGGCGACAACCTCGGCGACCTTGGAAGCAAAGCCGGTGAACTTGGCGTTGGAGCCGACGAAGTCGGTCTCGCAGGAGAGCTCGAGCAGAGCGCCGGTCTTGCCATCCTCGGAGACGAACGCGGCGACAGCGCCCTCGTTGGTCTCACGGCCAGCCTTCTTGGCAGCCTTGGCGAGGCCGTTCTTGCGCAGAACGTCGACGGCGGCGTCCATGTCGCCGTCAGCCTCGACGAGAGCCTTCTTACACTCCATCATCGGGGAGTCGGTCATCTCGCGGAGCTGCTTGACCATAGCGGCAGTAATCTGGGCCATTGTGGTTCCTTTCAAAGAGATGAAAAAGACTTAAATAGGACTGATTTACTCGGCCTTGGGCTCGGCGGCCATCTCGGCCTCGGAGACCTGCTCCTTACCGGAGCCAGCGAGGCAGGCGTCGGCCATGAGCTCGCACATAAGGGTGACTGCGGAGATGGCGTCATCGTTGCAGGGGATGCCATACTCGACCTCGTCGGGATCGGAGTTGGTGTCGATCAGGGCGACGACGGGGATGTTCAGGCGCTGGGCCTCCTTGATGGCGTTCTCCTCGCGCTTGGTGTCGATGACGAAGAGAGCCTGGGGCAGACCCTTCATGTCGCGGGCGCCACCGAGGTTGGTCTGGAGCTTAGCGAGCTCCTTGCCGAGCACTGCCTGCTCCTTCTTGGGCAGCACTGCCATGCGACCGTCCTCGACCATGGCCTCGAGCTCCTCCATGCGGTTGATGCGGGAGCGGATGGTGACGAAGTTGGTCAGCATGCCGCCGAGCCAACGCTGGTTGATGTAAGGCATGTTGGCGCGCTCAGCGGCGTTCTTAACCGCCTCCTGAGCCTGCTTCTTGGTGCCGACGAACAGCACGTTGCCGCCCTTGGCGACGTTCTTGACGAAGGTGTAGGCCTGGTCGGCGTCAAGGATGGTCTGCTTGAGGTCGAGGATGTAGATGCCGTTGCGCTCACCGAAGATGAACGGCTTCATCTTGGGGTTCCAGCGACGGGTCTGGTGACCGAAGTGGCAGCCGGCCTCGAGCAGGGTGCGGATATTAATCTTGGTAGCCATATTAAACCTCCTGTGGTTTGCCTCCGCGCGGGGTCATCCTCCAAAACCAACCCGGACATGTGCTACCAAAGCCCGGGCACCACGGTATGAAGTAGCCGCGCGTGCGTGATAAAAACCTGTTGCCGTGAAGCAACCCGATGAATGATAGCAGGATTGCCTCTTCCTGCCAACCCGCAATCAAAACCACACACCTCGGTGCGGCGCGGGAGGCCCTTCTCCTACTCGCCGCGGGGGTGGGCCTGACTCACGGCGCGTTTGAGTCGGTCGGGCGTGAGATGCGTATAGATCTGCGTCGTGGACAAGCTCGCATGCCCCAGCAGCTCCTGAACCGAGCGCAGATCCGCGCCGCCCTCGAGCAGGTCAGTCGCAAAGGTGTGGCGCATCGCATGCGGGGCGATGTCGGCAGGAATGCCGGCAAGTGTCGCAAGCATGTGGAACCGCCTTCTGAGCATGGCGGCACTCATGCGGTTTCCGCGCGCCGAGATAAACAGCGGATGAACGCCGTTCGCACCGTCACCACGCTTTGCCTGTGCAAGAAGCTGCGGTCTCCCTTCCTCAATATAGCGGCGAGTCGCCTCGAGAGCGCGCCGATAGAGGGGCACGATACGCTCCTTGCTCCCCTTGCCCCAAAGTCGCAGCGTTCGCTCGGACCAACCAATAGACTCCACGTTGAGCGCCGCGAGCTCCGAGATTCGCGCGCCGGAGGCATAGAGCAGCTCGAGCATCGCCGCATCGCGCAGCCCCGCAGGCGTCGAGGTGTCGGGGGCCTTGAGCAACGACTCGACTTGCCGGGTCGTCAGCACACCGGGAAGATCGCGCGGCAGCTTGGGCGAGGATATCGCCGAGACCGCATCGCCCTCAACGATTCCCTCGGCAGCCATCCACCGATAGAGCGAGCGAATAGCAGACAGGTGTGCCGCAAGGGTCCGAGCCGCCACCTGGCCACGCGACAGCTCGGCCAAATAGGAGCGAACGGTCCGCACGTCGGCGGCGCGAGCGTCGATGCCCTCGCGGTCGCACCACGCGGCGAAGCGCTCGAGGCGCGAGGCGTAGGCGGTTACCGTATTGGGAGCGAGCCCTTCGACGCGTGCAATGTAGGCGATGAACGAGTCGACGGCATCGTACAGGTCAAAAGCTATGACCTCTCGCCTCCAAACAGATCGGAGCGCGATTCCAGATAAGCATCCAGGGCCTTAAGGGCGCGATCCGCGTAGG
>USQE01000052.1 GCA_900556675.1 uncultured Collinsella sp. | reverse complement strand
TCCCCGGCTACAAGTACGACAACATGGTCATCCTCGCCGGGCCGCAGGGCATCGGCAAAAGTACCCTGCTGGATAAAATGTCCCGTGGCTGGTTCAATGATTCCATTCGGACGTTTGAGGGCAAGGACGCATCAGAGCTGCTTCAGGGTGTGTGGCTGGTGGAAGTGTCAGAGCTGGACGCATTCCGCAAGACTGACGTCGCCCGCATCAAGCAGTTCCTCTCCCTGCGTGCCGACCGCTACCGCGCAGCGTATGGCCGTCACGTCTCGGAGCTGCCCCGGCAGTGCGTGTTCTTCGGCTCCACCAATACGACGGACTTTCTTCAGGATACGACCGGCAACCGGCGTTTCTGGCCCGTGGACGTGGGCGAGCAGCCGCACGCCAAAACCGTGTGGCGCGACCTGACCGACGACGTTATTGACCAACTGTGGGCGGAGGCGAAGGCCCGCTGGCAGGCTGGCGAATCGCTGTACCTCTCCGGTGACGTGGAGCAAGAGGCGAAGATCAAGCAGGAGGAGCACCGCGAGGTGTCCGCCCGTGAGGGTCTTATTGCCGCATTCGTTGAAAAGCAGGTGCCGGTTGACTGGGCGAAATGGCCCATCGACAGGCGGCGGGATTACTGGTGCGGAGCTACACGGACGCCGGATGGGCAGGAGCTTGAGCTTGTGGACCGTGACCGTATCGCCGCCGTGGAAGTTTGGTGTGAGCTGTTCAACGGGAATGTCCGGGAAATGAAGCCCGCTGACACGCGGGAAATCAACGCCATTCTGGCGCGGCTGGACGGCTGGAAGCGGTCTGGTACGGTCATCCGGGTAGGCCCATACAGTGTGCAGCGCGGCTTTGTCCGGGCATGAAAAGGCTGTAACATTCTGCTGTAACACTGGATGTTACAAGCGCAGAACGGTGTAACACTGTAACAAAAACGTTACAGCAGACGTTACAGCGAAAAAGCCCGTATTTCAAGGGCTTTTTGAACTTTGTAACATTGTAACATACTTTTTCTATTGAATACCTGTAATAAAGGGCGTATGGGCGTTATCCGCCATAGCGCCTATACGCGTAGGGAATTATAGAAAATAGGGTCAAAAACGTTACAACCGTTACCGACAAGGAGGACCTAAATGCTTGAATCCTATTACGAAAATAAACTGAGAACCGGCGTCCAGAAGCTGGGCAACGGCGTCCGGTGTCTGAAGTTTGAAAGCCCCGGTTTCTCCGGTGTCCCTGATAGGATCATTCTTCTTCCCGGCGCAAAGGTGATTTTTGTAGAGATGAAGAAGCCGGGGAAAACGGAACGCAAGCGGCAGCTTTATGTGCAAGGGCTATTGCGTGCGTTGGGTTTTGAAGTTTTTTCGGCGGTCGATAGCGAGGAGAAAATCGAAGCCGTGCTTGCACGATGCAGGGAGGTACTGAGGGATGAAGGATTTTTGCCCGCATAACTATCAGCAGTATTGCATTGATCGAATTATTCGTGATCCGGCATTGGGGCTTTTCTTGGACATGGGCCTCGGCAAAACGGCTATCACGCTGACTGCGATCAAGCGGCTGAAGTATGAATATTGGGCAGCGCGGAAGGTGCTTGTCATTGCTCCGAAGAAGGTAGCAGAATCGACATGGGACAAAGAAGCTGCAAAGTGGTCCCACCTCTCCTGTCTCCGGCTGGTACACGTCCTCGGCTCTGTGGGGCAGCGTACCGCAGCACTGGCCCAAACGGCGGACGTTTATCTCATCAACCGCGAGAATGTGCAGTGGCTGGTGGGCTATTACGGGCACAGCTGGCCGTTCGATATGGTGGTCATCGACGAAAGCAGCAGCTTCAAAAATCATCAGGCAAAGCGCTTCAAGGCGCTGAAGCTGGTGCGCTCTCGGATCAACCGCATTGTTGAGCTGACCGGCACGCCGAATCCCCGCAGCCTTATGGACCTGTGGGCGCAGGTGTATCTGCTGGACTGCGGGCAGCGGCTGGGCCGTACCATCACATCGTACCGCGACGCATACTTTGTGCCGGATAAGCGCAGCCGCACGACGATCTTCTCCTATGCGCCGAAGTCGGGTGCAGCGGACGAAATCTACAGGCGCATTTCTGACATCTGCATCAGCATGAAATCGGAAGACTACCTCGACCTGCCGGAACTGATCTATGAGGACATCCCCGTCAAGCTGGACGCCGCAGCGCAGAAGGCTTACGACCGCTTGGAGCGGGACACGCTGCTTCAGGTGGACGAAACAGTCATCACGGCTGGCTCTGCCGCCACTCTGCGCGGCAAGCTCCTACAGCTCTGTAACGGCGCTGTGTACGACGAGGACGGGAACGTCATCACCGTGCATGACTGCAAGATCGAGGCGCTGCTTGAGACTGTGGAGCAACTTTCCGGGCAGCACGCGATTATCTGCTACAACTTCAAGCACGACCGTGACCGGCTGTTGCGGGCGCTGGAAGCTACACACTTGCGGGTGAGAGTGTACGAGGGCAAAGCGGAAGAAGACGACTGGAACGCTGGCAACATTGACCTGCTGTTGATGCAGCCCGCGTCCTGTGGCTACGGCCTCAACCTGCAAGAGGGCGGCCATCACATCATCTGGTTTGGCCTGAACGACAGTTTGGAGCTGTACCAGCAGACCAATAAGCGCCTGCACCGGCAGGGGCAACCGTACCCTGTCATAGTCCACCATCTGGTGGTGCTGGGCGGCACGGATGAAGACGTTATTAAATCTCTGGGCGGCAAAGCCAATGCACAGGATAGCCTGTTGGAAGCCCTGAAGGTTAGAATTCAGAAGGCTAAGGAGGCCGCAGCATGACTATCAAAGAACTATCGCAACTCTACCACCTCAACCGTGAAATCGAAATGGACCAGCAGCGGCTGGCTGATTTGGACGACGAGATCAGGCGGGACGAAGACCGTCTCGCCCGCCTCGAAATGAAGGCTACCTCGGTATCAGGCCCGAACTATGACGGTATGCCCAAAGCCCCGTCCTATGGCGGGCGCTTGGAAATCACCGTTGCGGAACTGGTAGACCTGAAAGCCGCTATTACGCGCAAAAAAGCCCTACGCTCTGATTGCGCCATGACCATTCAGGCAAAGCAGATTCTTTGTCTGACAGAGCGCAACCGGCTTGAGCGGTATATTTCCAACCTGCCCGACAGCTTGCTTCGGATGATTTTTACATACCGCTTTATCAACGGCCTGACATGGGCGCAGGTGTCGGAAACAATCGGCATGAGGGCAACGGAAGACAGTGTGAAAAAGCTGTGCTATCGCTTTCTGCACGACGAAAACACGAAGGCCGAATAAGTTTGTCCCGAATGTCCTTAACATTTGACACGGCCTGTAGTATCATGGTTGCATGGATTTGTGGGCATGATCGAGGCGGCTTTTGGCTCTGCCTCCGGCCTTGCCGCTATGCCCATAAATCCATAACAAGCCCGTGGCGCTCTGGCGTCATGGGCTTTAACTTTGTGGATAGGAGGCGCGGCGCTATGATCTACCGGCAGGGACGCAATTATGAAAATCTGAACAAAATGATTTATCGCGGTACGGGTAAATTCGACACGCCGCGCCTTGTTCCTGAAGCGTGCAATGCTGATAGCTTTATCGGCTTTAACTACGCGAAAAGCTGCAAGGACCCGCAGCACAAGGGCGTGCATTTTTTCATTGACGACTACCAATTTACGCGGCTGTGGACAAATCCGGACGCATACCTCGATATGCTGAGAGCGTTCAAGTGCGTTTTTACACCGGATTTCAGCACATACACCGATTTCCCGAAGGCCGTCCAAATTTGGAATCACTATCGCAAGCACTGGCTCGGCGCGTATTGGCAGAGCAACGGAATCACCGTTATTCCGACGATTTCATGGAGCGACGAGAGCAGTTTTGACTGGTGCTTTGACGGTGAGCCTGTAGGCGGTGCCGTAGCGGTATCAAGCGTCGGTACGCAAATGAATGCGACCGCTCGCGCGCTGTTCCTCGCTGGCTACAAGGAAATGTTGGAGCGCTTGCAGCCCTCGCAAATTCTGTTTTACGGCTCTATTCCGGCTGAATGCAGCGGCGATAAAATCATTCCGATTTTGACGTTTCAGGACGGATTGAAGCGCCGCGTGAGTAAAAAGTTTACACAGGACGAAGGAAATTCACAGGAGGATGTGCTATAATGGGCGGTAGAGGTGGCAGCTATTCAAGGTCCGGCTTTTTAGGGCCTCGCGGAAAGCAGAAAACCGTTGATGAAGCGCTCGCCGGTTCTAACCCGCATTACAGAGAGGGCCGCGAGTGGCAGCAGAATTGCCAAAGGTGCATTTACGCTTATGAAATGCAGCGGCGCGGCTATGATGTTGAGGCTTTGCCCCGTATCTTTGACGGGACCGACCGCTTGCCGTATATGTACGACAAAAACGGCTGGCTTGCGGTCATGGACGGCGCAAAAGCTGTTGACTTTCCTTCCCGAAACACCATTCAGAAAATGGCAGATCAAATGGCGAACTGGGGCGACGGTGCCCGTGCAATCGTTCGTGTCCAATGGAAGGGCGGCAGGTCCGGTCATGTATTTATGGCCGAACAGCAAAAGGGCGGTACTGTTTTCATGGACCCGCAGACCGGGCGCTATGTTGACATTCACGCCTATATGGATCAGGCGGTCAAGGGCGCGACGAAACTTGTCAGGATCGACAACTTGAAGCCGACCGCACTACTCGAAAAATGCGTCAAAAAGCGCGACAAATAGGAGGTTATCAGAACATGGCAAAGACAACCAGCGGCCCCGCAAAGAAAACGGGCGGCAGTAAACCCGCAAAGGGGCGTATTATTACGCCGCCCAATGCGAGCAAGGAACTTCCGAAGTCCTTCTATCAGCAGGACAAGGCCAAAGGTAAAAAGAAATCCGAAGTTCCGGACATCTAAAGAGCACAACGCTTCAACCGTCAGCGGCTTTCCGCTGGCGGTATTTTTATACCCAAAAAGAGGTGAGACAATATGCAGCTTGACAGATTCAAGCATGAATTCAAGCGTCTGAACGGCGTTTATGCGACCGACAAGGTGGTGCTTTTCCGCAATCCGCTTGAGCTGTACAGCCTGACGACCGGCAAAATCATTGCATCCTTCAACAGCCTTGACGAGGCTTTGCACTTTGAGATTGACGGCAAGACCCTTGAGCAGCGGATCAGCGCATGGACGGAGATCACCTTCCCCGTGGAGCACGGCGGGCGCGGCGGCGGTTCCGGCATCGGTTTTAGTGGCGGCTGGCCGTCTTCTGGCGGCGGCAGCGGCAAGGACGAAACCACCGCAGACCTTCCCGCGCGCATGAATGTCAAAATCGGCTCCAACCGTGTCTATGAGGACATGGTACGCGCCTTTGTGGCCGCACATGGCGACGCGCTGGAAGAACACGGCGTGGTCGTGGATGAACAGGGCTTCGCTACGAAATACCGCCACGGCAACGCGGGCAGCATTTCCGGGCTGACCGGCAACGGCAAAGAGATTGCCATTCATAACCACCCGCGCGCCGGCTGGCCGACCTTCAGCAAGGAGGATGTTATCAACACCGCCCTCGGCACCCGGCGCGGCATTGTGGCCGTCAGCACCAAAACCGGACGCGGCGACGATACTGCGCGATATGCGGGCGTGTACACCTTTACGAAGGGCACGCATTTCAACGCTTCCGGCTTTGTAAAGGCAGTCAACAGCGCCCAGCTCAGCGGCAAGGACTACAACGACGCCGTTTCTAAGTGGCTGAAAGCCAATCAGCAAAAATTCGGTTACAAGTACAGCTATCAGAAAGCGAAGTGACGAAGGAGGAAAAACCACTGATAGGAGGTGTGAAGCGTGAGCAGACCACAAGACAAGAACCTCATTCCTCTGACCGAACGCAGCGAAGAAGAGGCTCACGCTATCCGCTCTGCTGGTGGTAAAGCCAGTCAGGAGAAACGCCGTGAGCGGCAAATGATGGCTGACCTTCTTGAGCTGTATTCCGGCCTCCCGATTACCGATAAGCGCAAGCAGAACCGCCTGAAAAAGCTGGGCATCCCGTCTGAGGTGCTGACACAAAAAATGCTTGTGGCCGACGCTCTTATGCGGTCGGCACAGGCGGGCAACACCTACGCGATCCAGCTCTACATGGACATCACCGGTGAAACCAGCTTGGCCGGTAGCGCAAAGGACAACAATCTGCTTGAAGCTATCCAGAATGCCACAAAGGAGGACGTGAACACGGATGATATACCAGAACTTCAGCAAGCGGCAGCTTCTGACGCTGACGTGGTGGAATAAGCCGCAGTTCATGGATTGTGACGGCATCATCTGTGACGGCTCTATCCGTTCCGGCAAGACCGTTTCCATGACAGACGGCTTTATCCTGTGGAGCATGAGCCGCTTTAACAATCAAAACTTCGCTATATGCGGCAAGACCATCGAGAGCTTGCGCCGCAACGTTATAACCCTCATGCCGCAGTGGCTTGAGGGCATCTTCTCGATCACTGAACGCCGCAGTGAAAACAAGCTGATTATCACGTCTGGCGGCGTGACCAACAGCTATTATATGTTCGGCGGTAAGGACGAATCAAGTTACACACTGGTGCAGGGCATCACGCTTGCGGGCGTGCTGTTCGACGAAGTGGCCCTCATGCCCCGCTCCTTCGTGGAGCAGGCTATGGCTCGTTGCAGCGTGGCCGGTTCTAAGTTCTGGTTCAACTGCAACCCCGAAAATCCCGGTCATTGGTTTTACACCGAATGGATCAAGAAAGCGCGAGAGCGGAACATCCTGTATCTGCACTTCACGATGAACGACAATCTGAGCCTTGCCCCGGAGATCAAGGCCAGATATGAGGGAATGTACACCGGCGTTTTTTATCGTCGATATATTCTCGGCCTGTGGGTAAAGGCCGAGGGCCTTGTCTATCCCTTCTTTAACGCCAAAAAGCACATGATCGATGACGACGGCGCGCGCGGTCGTTATTACATTAGCTGCGACTACGGCACACTCAACCCGTGCGTCTTCGGTCTCTGGCGCGTAAATGGCAATTCGGCCTTCATGGTGAAAGAGTATTACTATGACGGCCGCAAGAAGGGCAAGCAGAAGACCGATGAAGAGTATTATGCCGATCTTGAGGCCTTTGCAGATGGCTACCTGATTGAGCAAGTCGTCATTGACCCTTCGGCCGCCTCCTTCAAGGAAACAATCAGGCGGCACGGCAAATTCAGCGTCAAGAACGCGAAGAACGACGTGCTTGACGGTATTCGCGATA
>USQE01000051.1 GCA_900556675.1 uncultured Collinsella sp. | reverse complement strand
TAATTTGCCTGGGCTGCGATGCCTATCTAATCGGCTCGGCGTCTTCCCTGAGAATCGAAAGATACTCTTCATACCCGTACTGCCGGTATCTCTGTCTTGACTCGTCGAGCGGACGGAGGATACCCAATTCTTCAAATGATTTGACGAGCGAGCTCGCGGTACTCCTGCCGATATCGAGTTGGGCAGCGATGAATGCGGTGTCGACGATGGGGTGCTCTTCAAGAATGCCCAACAGCCTTTGCCCGTTTGCAGCAGTCCTTCCGAGATTTTCGGTAATGGTTGCTGTGGAACGGTTATGGAGGTCAACAAGGTTTTTTAAAGACCCTACCGAGTCCTTCGCACTCTCGAGAAGACTGTTGCAGAAAAACTCTATCCATTCCTCGTAAGTGCCTCTCTCCCTTACGGATGTGAGTTGCCGGTAGTACTCGCTTCGGTTTTTCTTGAACTGGAACGATGGATAGAACAAGCAAGAATGAAGAACGCCATCATTGATGAGCATAAGTGTAATGAGAAGCCTGCCCAGGCGACCGTTTCCGTCTAGGAATGGATGGGCAGTTTCAAATTGGTAATGGACGAGCGCCGCCCGCACAATCGGATCCATTTCGACTTGAGGCTCATTGATAAAGCGTTCGAGGTCCTGGAGCGTGTTACTCAAATCTTCAATGTTTGGAGGGACAAACGATGCGGTTGCAATGGTGCAGCCTGAGGGGCCAATCCAGTTTTGTGAGGAGCGCAGCTCGCCTGGATTCTTCTCCGTTCCGCGCACTCCGTCCAGCAGGACCGCATGAACTTGCCTAAGAAGTCTCGTGCACAAGGGCATCTTTTTGAGCAGTTCTACGCCGCGGTCGACAGCACGGACGTAATTCACGACGTCTGCGACATCTTTATGATGGAGTTGTGTTTGTGATGGACTAAGTAGGTCGTCAAACGTGCACTGGGTTCCCTCAATTTGCGAAGAAAGGAGTGCTTCTTTGCGCACGTACATTGTCAGATACATGTCGGCGTTGGGAACAAAGTAGAGCATGCCTTCAAGCTCTCCAAGCTTTCGCGAGCATGCGGAAAGCGTGCGATAGGTTTCCTCGGTGAGATTTAGCTGCCTCAATGATTGCAAGGGCGTTGGAAAAAACGAATAGTAAGCCAATTTCCCCGATAGATTATTGCGGAGCGTTCCCTGGCCGTTCTCCTCGATTTGCATCGCGCCCTCCATATCTTTAGTGCCGGAAACTCGTTATTAGGCTAATCATATCAATTCTAATAACGAGTTTATGGCGAAAATAGTTATTAGAGTCGATTTGAATAATCTAATGACGAGAAGTCGTTATTGCTTTGGTGCAAGGTGGTCGAGTGGTCCCTCGGGCGCAGAGGAAAACGGATCATTCAACACGAGCGTGGATAATCTCCCGGCTTTGGCCTGTGTGCGGGCTCAAAGTGGGAGATTATCCACGCTCGTTAGATATGCGTCCGAAAATCCACGCTCGTTGCTACTTGAGCCCGGGCAGGCGGGTGTAGGGGAACGAGCGCTCCAGGAATTCGGAGCAGTGGGCGTAGTCTTTGGCGAAGTAGCTGCTGTAAAGCGAATCGAGCACGTATTGCACGGCGATGTGGCTCGCGAACTGCATGATGCGATGTGTCATGCTCTCGTGGTCACTCACCGTAAGGTAGGCGGCAAAGCCAGGGTGAATGCGCGCGCAATAAGGCGTGCCGATGACGATGACCGGGACATGCCGGCTGCTGAGGATCGGCAAGATGTCCTTGAGGTTGGGCGCAAGGCCGCTGTAGGAGATGACGATTGCCACATGGTCGGCGCCCGAGGCGAGCGCCGTACGTACCTGGGCCTCGCCACCGTCGTGGCACGTCGCGCTTTTGCCGGCGGAGAGCAAGCGATCACGGAACATTCCTGCTGGATAGAGGTTGTGCGAGCCTGTGTAGATGTCGACCTGTCGGGCGTTCGCGATGAGCTTGGCGGCGTGGTCAAGCTGCGTGGGGTCGAGCAGCTCCTGCGTTTCGGCCAGCGTGGTCTGGTAGAGCCCCTCCATGCGCTCCATAACCTGCAGGCGATACTCGGCTTATCGACCCGCGATGCAAAGGAGATGCTCATCCCAAGAGCGCTACCGGGAAGGGCTTGCGATTCGAGCCCTCACCTTAGCAATTTGATCATTTGGCACTATAATCACCATAGGCATGCGCATAACGTTGCGCTTAATCAAGAGGAGAAAACATATGGGTCTGTTTGACATGTTTAAGAAGAAGGCTGAGCCCGCGGCAGCTGCTGCTCCGGCCTCCATCTCTGCTTCTGCTGGCGCCGACGTGCTGTGCTCGCCTGTCAAGGGCAAGGTCATCAAGATGGCCGACGTGCCCGATCCCGTCTTTGGTGGCGAGGTTCTGGGCAAGGGCTGCGCTGTGTGGCCCGAGGACGACCTGGTCTACGCTCCCTGCGACGGCAAGGTGACCGTCACCATGGGTCACGCCGTGGGCCTGCAGTCCGATAGCGGCATCGAGGTTCTGGTTCATGTTGGCGTCGATACCGTCAACATGAACGGCGACGGCTTCGAGGGCTTCGTCAAGGCCGACGACGTCGTGAAGGCTGGCCAGCCCATACTCAAGATCGACCGCGCCAAGATTGCTGCCGCCGGTTACAAGGACTGCGTCGTCGTGGCCGTGTCCAACACCGCCGAGTTCGCCGACGTCGAGCTCGCCGTCGAGGCCGAGTCTGCCGTCGCCGCCGGTGACGCCATCGTCAAGGTCGTCCGCAAGTAGTCTGCGGCATCCAGAAGATGCGCAAGGGTGGTCGGGTTGTCCGGCCACCCTTTTTTAATAGGCTAAACAGGTGCATTTTATTGCAAGGGGCTTGCTTTACGGGCCATTCGTTCGTCAAATTGAGCCGCCTGCGCTTTTGCGACGCAGGGGGGGGTTGGGCCGGGCCGCTAATATGGACTTGCTGTTACGACGTGCGCTGCGCAGGGAACGCGGCGCCGCTTGTTTGGAGGAATGCCATGAAAAAGAAGCTGCTGCTTGCGCCCCTGATGGCTGCCCTGGTCGCGTGCGTGGTTTTGCTTTCCGGCTGCGGAGGGCCTTCGGTGGAGGAGCTCATCACCAACGACCTTACGAGCCAGTTTGACGAGATCAAGAACGGCGGCGATGATTTCCTCTCCGGTCTGGAAGAGGCTTCGGGCGACGAGTTTGAGCAACTGGGCATCGATCCCAAGGAGTACGCCAAGAGCTATCTCGAGGGCTTTGATTACAAGATCGGCGATGTGACGGTCGATGAGGACAAGGGCACTGCGACCGCCGAGGTTACCATCACCTGCAAGTCCATGAATAAGATCGTCGAAGATTTCGCCACCCAGTATCAGGAGAAGGTCGCCGCACTCGATACGATGCCTTCCGAGGACGACCTGTACAAGATGGCCGGCCAGGTCATGGTCGACGTGACCAAGGCCGCTAAGACCAAGGACACCAAGGTCACCTTTAAGTATTCCGCCAACGAGGATAACGAGTGGTCTGCCGACGATTCCGCAACCACCGAGATGATGAATGCGATGATG
This sequence comes from uncultured Collinsella sp., assembly GCA_900556675.1. Classification (GTDB taxonomy): domain Bacteria; phylum Actinomycetota; class Coriobacteriia; order Coriobacteriales; family Coriobacteriaceae; genus Collinsella. The sequence goes on along the minus strand of USQE01000051.1, from coordinate 3,789 downwards.
AGCTAGGGGGTTACGCGGTTTTGCCAAACCGCGTAACTGCTCGACGCTGCAAACGCCCCTAAGCGGCAATCTGACGTTCAATTTCAAGGGCGCGACCAGAAGGTCAGCGCCCTTTCATTTCACGTCACCTTGCTCGCTTAGGGGCGTTTTCGCTGTCCGTCCTCTACCTGCAACGTTGCCATGGTAGTCATTGGGGCGGCACTTGGGGGCACTTCTTTGGTGCGGGGGGCAGCTAAAAGAGTCCCGTCCCACATTAGCAGCCCGTGGGAGGGATGAGCGGTTACTCGCCCAGAATCAGCGCCGTGAGCTCTGCCTGGGTGTCCACCACGTAGTCGGCGCCGGCGGCTTCCAGCTCTGCGCGGCCGCGGAAACCCCAGCTGACGCCCGCGCTCTTAAGGCCGGCGTTGTGGCCGGTTAGGATATCGACATTGGAATCGCCCACATAGAGCGTGGTTGCCGGATCAGCGCCCAACTCCTCCATCACATGCAGCGTGACGGGTGCTTCGGGCTTGGGGGGAAACGCATCGACGCGGCCCTGCACCAGCGCAAAGCGCTCGGAACCAAAATACTTCTCGATAAGCGGAGCCGCCGAGACGTGGTCCTTGTTAGTGAGCACGGCAAGCTGCACACCCGCGGCGCGCAGGCGATCGAGCATCTCGATCGTGCCGGCATAGGGGGCGGTGTGGTCTTCCTTGTGCTCGCCGTAGTAAGCCCTAAACTCGGCAAGCGTCTGCTCAAACATGCGACCGTCGCCCGCATACTCGGCAGGCATAAAGCGTTCAACCAGCTTGAGCATGCCGTTTCCCACCTTATAGCGGTATTCGTCAACAGCAAACGTGGGCCAGCCGTGCATCTCGCAGGTATGGTTGCCGGCGGCCGCCAGGTCCTCGAGCGTGTTGAGGATGGTGCCGTCAAGGTCAAAGATCACGGTGGAAAAAGCTGCCATAGGTACGCTCCCATCAAGATGACTCATCAAAACGGCACCCATGATAGCGCGTGCCGTTCCAGTCGGACATGAGCGGGCCAAATGTCCCTCGTGGGACTGAGGGGGCCAAAAGTCCCCGTTAAAACGCTTAAATGGCCTCTAACAGGTACATTTGGCCCCCTCAGCCCCACGGGGGACACTCGGCCCGCTCAATCTTGCGCACGGGGCTTATCGGCCTGTTCAACCCTGCGGGGAATGCCGCCTGCCAGATGCAAACGACCGGTCACGGGTTGTTACGAGTGCCGTGTCCATACTTCCTTAACACATAAGATAAGCTGATTACTGCATATTCAATCCGATTTACCCAGCTAAAGTGTTCTCATTACGCATATTGTTGGTGGGTAGTTCGGGCTCCGTGTGGAGGGGAGAACGTATGAGGTTACCGGCTTTTGCTAAGAAGGCGTTTAGGGGGGGCATAGTCGCGGCGCTTGTGCTTGCCATGCCCGCGCCCGCGCTCGCCTGCACGCAGGTTTACATCGGTAAGAACCAGACAACGACGGGCGATACCTATGTCGGCCGCGCCGAGGACTATTCACCTCGCTACTGCAAGACCTTTGGCGTGCAGCAGCCGATCGACAACCCTGTCTTCCGTTCTTTCGAGAACGATTCTGTGCCGGGGACCGGCTTTGAGTACACCTATCAGGGTCGCTCGTATCGTTACACCTATGTTCGTGACGATCCCGATGAGTGGGATGCCCAGGACGACGAGGCAGCGTCCCGCGTGTATTCCGAGGCCGGCACCAACGAGCGCGGCGTCTCCGTTTCCGCGACGCTCACAACGGATTACAACGACGGAATCGATGCTATCGACCCTCGTGTCGACACGGGCATCGGCGAATATAACCTGGCCGACTACCTGTTGAGCGTTTCGTCCACGGCGCGCGACGGCGTGGAGAAGCTCGGCGCCATCATCGATCAGTATGGCTCTCAGGACTGCAACCAGATCGTCATTGCCGACAATGCCGAGACCTGGATTTTCGCTCAGCTTTCGGGCCATCAGTGGATTGCCGTCAAGATGGGCGACGACGTGGCGTCCGTTAATCCCAACATCGGCGGCCTGCAGTATAAGGTCGATCTTGACGATGCGAGTCAGTGCCTGCACTCGGCCGATGTCGTGACGCTGCCCGAGTCCAACGGCGTTCTCGTAACCTATGACGACGGCACGCCGAACATCTTCAAGACGTATGGCAAGGAGAATTCGGGTTCGTCGCAGAATACGCGCCTGGCCCAGGGACGTGCTTACTTCGGTGCTGCCCTTGCGCCTCAGACGGACTATACCGTTGATGAACAGGGTCGCGTCACCTCGCTCATCGACCCGCAGCTGACGTTTACGCCGGGCATCAAATCCGATACGTTCACGGCGTTGCGTTCCCTCGCTGCCCGCGGTGAGCAGGATGACAGCCTCAACGCCAATCTCAACAGTGCCCTGTATGCCATCGGCAACAACAGGACGACCGAGGGCAATATCTTCCAGATTCGGTCCGGCCTTTCCAGTGATATCGCCACGATTCAGTGGGAAGCGCTTTCGCGTTGCGAGTTCAGCGTGTACCTGCCCAGCTACTCTGCGCTGTTGACGGAAGTTCCGGCTGACTACTTCCCGGCGTGGAACACGGTGGACGGCACTTATACAGGTCGCAAGGACGACGTTGCGCAGGCTTTGGTCGAAAAGGACGGCAAGAACCTCGACTACGTCTTCATGGACATCAACACGCTCGCCTACAACAACCGTGCCTCGATGGGTGAGAACGTGCGCGCCTACCTCGATGTCCTTCAGAAGCAGGTTATCGCCCAGCAGGACGTTGTTGACGGGTTGATGCAGGCGACCCCTGCCGATCAGCGCACGGACCTTGCCAACAAGGCGTTTGCCGCAGTGAGCGAACAGGTCTACAACAAGGCGGCCAAGCTTCTCGATGAGATGCGCGCCTATGTGAATGCGGGAGATACCTCGAGTGCGTTTATGCCGAGCGACTATGACGCCGAGAATGGAACCTCCCGGACCCCGATTATGTACGCGTCCGCTTTTGTTGCTCCCAGCATCACGGCTCAGCCGCAGTCGGTAACGTGTGCTCAGGGCGCTGAGGCCAAGCTGAGCGTTGCCGCGACGGTTGATGACAGCGTGGATGGCTCGGATGCCCAGCTTACCTACCAGTGGTTCGTCAAGGGCGAGGACGGTAACTTCTCTGCCATCGACGGGGCGACGGCGGCTGAGTACGTCGCCGCGACGACCGAGGTCGGTTCAAAGGTGTATCGCGTTGAGGTGACGAGTGCTGCCGGGCTGGTTTCCACGTCCGATGAAGCGACGGTGACCGTGACGCAGGCTGCGCAGGAGGAGCCTGGGCAGAAGCCCGGTCAGAAGACGGATGTGAAGACGGACGTCAAGGCCGATACCGCCAAGAAGGCGACCAAGGGAGGGCTTGCCAAGACCGGTGATTCGTCTGTGGTGACCGTGGCGCTTCTGACGGTGGCTGGAGTTCTGGCCGTTATGGGGGCCGTGCTTATCCGCAAGCGTGCGAATTAACCGGAGCGGGTCATAGACGACAGCCCTAACTAAAAACGGTCCCGTACGAGTAATCGTGCGGGACCGTTTGCTTGAGCTAAAGCAAAATGAGCGGGCCAAAAAGCCCCCGTGGGGCTGAGGGGGCCAAAAGTCCCTGTTAAAACGCTTAAATGGCTTCTAACAGGTACATTTGGCCCCCTCAGCCCCACGGGGGACATTCGGCCCGCTCAATCTTGCGGGCGGGCTTGGTTCGTTAGCGGCCTAGTGGCGATATGGGTTGCCTATAGGTGGTCATCCGGGAGCCATA
>USQE01000050.1 GCA_900556675.1 uncultured Collinsella sp. | reverse complement strand
CCGCAGCCGCCGGAGCGGTGCTTAAGCCGTAAGGCGGGAATTATGCGGTGTTGCCGTAGGTTTATTCAGCAAGCTCGCCCACCAGCAGTGCGGCGCGCGAGCCGGTGATGTGGACGTCGGCCCACTGGCCGATAAGACTTTCAGGAGCCTTGAACTCCACGACCAGATTGTTGTCGAGACGTCCGTTGACGGTGCCCTCATTGCGGCCCGCAGCCTCGACCAGCACGCGGACGGTCCGGCCTGCCATGGCGGCGGTGGCGGCAAAGGCGAACTCCTCCTGCGTTTTCAGCAGGCGGTCCATGCGGGCGGCCTTCTCAGCGTGGGTCGTTGGGTCGGGCAGCTTGGCCGCCGGGGTGCCGGCGCGCTTGGAATAGATGAAGGTAAACAGCTGCATATAGCCCACCTCACGGATGAGGTCGAGCGTTGCGGCAAAGTCCTCCTCCGTCTCGCCGGGGAAGCCGACAATGATGTCGCTGGAGAAGGTCACACCGGGAATTTTTTCCTTGGCGTAGCGGATCAGATCCATGTACTGCGCGACGTTGTAGTGGCGGTTCATCTCCTTGAGCAGCCGGTCCGAGCCGGACTGCACGGGCAGGTGTAAAAACGGGGCGATGCGCTTCGGATAGCGCGCCATGACCTTAAGCAGGGACTCGGAGATATCCATGGGCTCGACCGAGGAAATGCGCACATGCGGAATGGACGTGCGCTCCATGATCGCCTCGAGCAGCTCATCGATCTCGACGTGTTCATCAGTCGCGCTCTTGCCATCGTAGGCGCCCAGGTTCACACCCGTCAGCACCACCTCGGGCACGCCGGCCTCCTGTGCCTCGCGAACTTGCTCGAGCACGGACTCGACCGGCACGGAGCGCTCGGGGCCGCGGGCCTTCCACACAATGCAATAGGTGCAACGATGGTTGCAGCCGTCCTGGATCTTCACGCCCAGACGCGAGCGACCGAGCGCGTCGACAACCTCGCCGTCGCTGCAGGCGGGAACGTCATCGGACTCAACGCCCAGCACCTCACAGACGCGTTCGGCGACATCGATCTTGGACGGCTCGGCGATCACGCGGTCCGAGAGCTCCAGCAGCTCCTCGGGATGCAGATTGACCACGCATCCGGTCACGACCACATAGGGCTCGTTTGGATAGGCCAGCGCATGGCGAACGGCCTTACGGGTCTTGGCCTCGGCCTCGCCCGTAACGGCACAGGTGTTAATGACGATCAGCTCAGCATCCTGAGGCTCCACCATCGCAAAGCCCAGGCGCATTAGATCGGCAGTGATACGGTCGGACTCAACCCGGTTGACACGGCAGCCGAGGTTGACGACAGAGATATGAGGTGCGAGCACGCGGGCTCCTTAATCGAGGATGTCGTCGAGGGCACTCTTGATACGGTCGGTCACCGACTTCTTACCGGATGCGACGTCATCGCCCATCTCGTCGGCAAAGGCGCGAAGCAGCTCGCGCTGCTTATTGGAAAGGTTCGTGGGGACGACCACACGCAGCTGCACGATCAGACGACCGCGCGAACCGCCACCGCCGATACGCGGCATGCCGTAATTGTTGACGCTCACGGTGTCGCCGTACTGGGCGCCAGCGGGGACGCACACCTTGACGACCTCGTCAGGCATAATGCCCTCGACCTCGATCTCGCATCCGAGCGCAGCCTGCGCAATCGAGATATCGCTCACGAGGTACAGGTCGTCGCCGTTGCGCTTAAAACGCTCGTGGTCGGCGACGCGCACGTTGACGATCAGGTCGCCCGACGGCTCGCCGCGAAGGCCGGCCTCGCCAAAACCGCTCACGCGCAGCTGGCGACCGGTCGAAACGCCGGCGGGAATATCGATATCGATCTTTTCGTGCGAAGGCGTGCGGCCCTGACCGTCACAGATCTCGCAGGGATGGTCGATGACCGTGCCTTCGCCGTGGCAGTCGGGACAGGGCGAAGAGGACTGAACCTGGCCCAGGAAAGAACGCTGGACCGTCGTCACATAGCCCGTGCCGTGGCAGCGGCTGCACTGCTTTTCCTGTGCGCCCTCGGCCCTACCGGTGCCGTTGCAATCCTCGCAGGGGGCAAGGCGGTCATAGCTGATCGTCTTTTTGCAACCGAGTGCCGCCTCCTCAAGGGTCACCGAAAGGGAGATGGCCATATCGCGGCCGCGACGACGCTCACGGCGATTTCGGGCGCCACCGCCGGCACCGCCGCCAAAGAACGACGAGAAGAGGTCGTCCATGCCCATGCCACCAAAGATATCGTTGATGTCGACATAGCCAGAGCCACCGGGGCCGTCCGCGGTGCCGTAACGGTCGTAGTTAGCACGCTTCTGCTCGTCGGAAAGAACGGAATACGCCTCGTTGAGCTCTTTGAACTTGGCCTCGGCCTCGGGGTCGTCCGAAACGTCCGGGTGTACGGTACGGGCCTTCTTTAGAAACGCGCGCTTAATCGTCCGCGCGTCGGCATCCTTGTCGACGCCAAGTACCTCGTAGTAATCCCTATTTTCCGACACGACCGAATCCTTCCGACTTTCATTATTGTCACAGTGCGTCCTATACCCAAGCTGGGCCGGCCGCAAACAGAGGGGTTGATGTTATTGCATTGCGTAGGGCGAAAGCATGGCACGTTGCGAGCAGCTCGCAAACCAAACCGACACGAGCGCAAACATAAATCCGTTGGCAAAACCGTTGGCAAACTGCATCGCGCCGCGCTTCCACCACAGCAGGCTGCGGTGCAGCACGCCGTCCGAGACCACCATGAACAGGCCCATGGCAAACGGAATAAAGCACATCACGGCAAAGGCCGAGAACACGCCCGAGATGGCCGACAGCACCAAAAACGGCGCCACGATGCCCATCAGGTAAAAACCGGTACGGGCCTTGCCCTCCAGACGCTCGGCCTCGACATGAGCGCGGCCGACCAGATCGCCACCCGAGGCACCGTTGGTGCCGGCGTGACCCATGCCGCCAATGCGGACCTCGTCGCCATCGTGCGTACCGGCAGGAAACTCAATCGTCTGCTCGGAGGTCACACGGACACGGCCGCTGCCGCCGCAATCGGGGCAGGGGTCGGCGACGACCTTACCGGAACCGCCGCACTCGGGGCAGACCGACTGAAACGTGCCGGCACCGAACAGGAAGGACAGGTCGACATCGATGTGGCCGCGACCACCGCAGCTCGGACAGGTATGTGCATGCTCGGACGAAACAGAACCCGAGCCGCCACAGTGGCCACAGGTATCGAAGCGCGTATAGCGGACGGTCTTGCGGGCACCGCCCTTGGCCTCCTTAGCGTCGAGCTTGATATCGACGACCACGTTGGCGCCGTTCTCGGGATTATAGGCAGCCTGCCCGCGACGCGGCTGGCCCCAGGCGCCACCAAAGGGAAAGCCGCCCTCAAAGGGATTGCCATAGCCTGCGCTGCCGGCGTAGCCGCCGCCATAGGGCGAAGCCGTAGGAGCGCCGGCGAAGGGGTTGCCCGAGCGCATGGCGTCGTAGCGCGCACGCTTCTGCTCGTCCGAAAGCACGGCGTAGGCCTCGGAAACCTCTTTAAACTTTTCCTCGGCATCAGGTTCTTTGTTGACGTCCGGATGGAGCTTGCGGGCCTTTTGCTGGAAGGCCTTCTGTATATCACGCGAGGTGGCGTCCTTGGAGACACCCAAAATCTCGTAGTAATCTTTTTCGTTCATCGTCGCCATGCGCGGCAACCTCCTGCTCACAGCAGCGTATATATTGCGGTAATTCTACCCGAGCGGCCTAAGCTAGACCCCAAAACAGCTCGAACAGCACATTTCCATCGAGCCAGCCCAAGTGGGTGGGCGCTAAACGGGCGTGGGCACGACCTGCGATAACGTCTTTCGAGGCGACGCACCCCGCATGCCCCTCGACATAATCGGGCACCCAAGTGGCAAGACCCAACTCGAGCGCACGGTCACAGGCCGCCACCAGCTCGTCTGCAGCGATCACGCTTGCCGAGCGAACCAACAGATCGGGCCCAATGCCACGCGTCATGCGGCAGGTGAGCATCAGATCCTCGGCCGCAGCCTCGCGCTGCGACAGATACTCGGCATCAAACGCCATCGCATCAACGTCACGTTGCACCAAGCGCACGCGATACGCATCGCCGCGAGCAGGCACGTCGGGAAACAGCCCGGCCAAGCGATCGAAATCCTCGGCATCGAGCATACCGGCGGCAGAGCGGCCCAAGCCCAGATAGCCCTGTCCGGTCCAATAGGCAATGTTGTGGGCGCACTCATGGCCGTCGAGCGCGTAGCTTGCCACCTCATACGGGTGATAGCCGGCCGCACCCAGGCACTCACGCGCCGCATCCATGCACGCAGCCTGAAAATCCTCGTCGGGCTCAAGCGACTCGTCGTGACACGCCATGCGGTAGAGCGGCGTGCCCTCCTCGAGCGTGAGCGGGTAAACCGACACGTGATGCGGCGCCGCCGCCAACACGCCATCGAGCGTGCGCTGCCAGCTTACGGCGGTCTGCCCGGGAAGTCCGCACATCAGGTCGCAGGACACATCGAGCCCAGCGTCCCTCACTGCGGCGATGGCTGCAAGGGCGCGGTGCGAATCGTGGATGCGGCCAATCGCGGCAAGCTCGGCGTTGTCGAGGGTCTGAACTCCCAGAGAAATGCGCGTGACGCCCACCCCGGCAAGCGCCGCAGCAAGCTGCGAAGTCAACGACTCAGGATTGGCCTCGCAGGTAAACTCAACGGGCTTGCACCACATGCAAATACGCCGGGCAAGCTCCACCAGACGCTCTCCCGCCAGCGACGGCGTGCCGCCGCCAACATAGACGGTGCGGATCTGTGCAAGCGCGCCTGCGTCGCCAAAGGCATCGAGGCGCGCATACAACTGCACAAAATAGGCATCGAGTGCAGCGCTCAGGTCGCACGGAGCAAAACTGCGAGAGTCAAAGTCGCAGTACCGGCACTTTTGGGCGCAAAACGGAACATGCACGTACAGCGCGGTAACGGCCACCGTTAGGCCTCCAGCGGATGAGCGGGCACCGACTCGCCGGCGGCAAGTGCGGCCTCGCAGGCCACCACATCGCGCTCGATATCATCGACCAATGCCATGAACTCCTCGTATGTGGAGCAACGCACCACTTGGGCGCGCCAGGCCGCAGCATGAGGCATCCCCTTTAGATACCAGCTTGCGTACGTACGGGCACGCGACATGAGCGGCAACAGCTCGTGCGTGAGCGTCAGGTGCTCGCGCAGGGCATCCAGGCGCTCGACCGAGCTACGTACCGGTACCGGCGTGCCATCGAGCGCAAGGGCGCGGGCATCGCCGAACACCCAGGGATTGCCATAGATACCGCGCGCGATGAACACGGCGCTGGCGCCGGAGTTGCGCAGATGCTCCGCGGCATCCTCGGCGCAGAACACGTCGCCCGAACCGATAACGGGAATCTCGACGGCGTCGGCCACCTCATCGACGACTGACCAATCGGCCTGGCCCGTATAGAGCTGCGTGGCACAGCGACCATGTACCGCCACCGCAGCGGCCCCTGCCCCCTCGAGCATCTGGGCAAACGTCGCGGCATTGCGGTCTTCGGCGTAAAAGCCCTTGCGGATTTTTACGGTCACGGGCACGTGCGCCGCGCCTACCGCCGCCTCGACAATCTGCTCGGCCAGCTCAGGCGTGCGCATAAGTGCCGAGCCCTCGCCCTTGGTAACGACCTTGCGAGCCGGGCAGGCCATGTTGATGTCGATCAGCGACAGGCGATCGCCAACACGCTCCTCAACGGCGGCGACGGCGCTCGCAAACTGATCGGGCTTGGAACCAAAGAGCTGTACGCAGATCTGCTGCTCCTCGTCGGCCGGTAGCACCAGGCGCCACGTCTTATTGCTGGCATAGGCAAGACCCGCCACGCTCACCATCTCGCTGTAGGCAAGATGGGCACCGCGGCGGCGGCACATGATGCGGTAGGCGGGGTCGGTCACGCCAGCCATGGGAGCCATAAGGAACGGCTGCTCGGCATAGGCACCCAGCAGCCGCGTACTGTATTCAGAAAGCGCCATGGGACCTACTCGTCCACCTTGAGGATCGCCATAAAGGCCTCCTGCGGGACCTCGACCGAACCGATGGCCTTCATGCGCTTCTTGCCCTCTTTCTGTTTCTCGAGCAGCTTGCGCTTGCGCGAGATATCGCCGCCGTAGCACTTGGCCAAAACGTCCTTGCGGCGCGCCTTAACGGTAGAGCGGGCGATAATCTTGTTGCCGATAGCGCCCTGGATGGGCACCTCGAACAGCTGGCGCGGAATGATTTCCTTGAGTTTGTCGCACAGCCCGCGGGCCAGGCCATAGGCCTTGTCCTTGTGCACGATAAACGACAGCGCGTCCACCTCGTCGCCCGAAAGCAAGATATCGAGCTTAACGAGCTCGGAGGGACGGTACTCGTTGAACTCGTAATCGAGCGAGGCATAGCCCTTGGTGCGGCTCTTGAGCTGGTCAAAGAAGTCCAGGATGAGCTCAGCGAGTGGCATGTCGAAGCGCATCTCGACCGATTTACTCGTGAGATGGATCATGTCGGTCGTAATGCCGCGGTGCTCGATAGCGAGCTGCATGACGGCGCCCGTATACTCGGGCGGGCAGATAATCTTAGCCTTGAGGTACGGCTCCTCGATACGCTCGATGCGCGTAGCCTCGGGCAGATCCTGCGGGCTGCGAACATCAATCATCTCACCGTCGGTCTTGTAGACGTGATAGTCGACCGAAGGACTCGTGGCAATAAGGTCAAGGTTGAACTCGCGCTCCAGGCGCTCCTTGACGACCTCCATATGCAGCAGGCCCAAGAAGCCCACGCGGAAACCAAAGCCGAGCGCCACCGAGGTCTCGGGCTCCCACACCAACGACGGGTCGTTGACATGCAGCTTATCGAGAGCGTCGCGCAGATTCTCGTAATCCTTGTTGTCGATCGGGAACAGGCCCGTGTAGACCATGGGCTTGGCCTCGCGGTAGCCAGGAAGCGGCTCGGGGCAGGGATTCGACGCCCACGTAAGGGTATCGCCCACGCGAACGGCCTCGGGGTCCTTCAGGCCCGTGACCACGTAGCCCACCTCGCCGACCGTCAACGCATCAACCGGGGTCTCGGCAGGACGCTTGACGCCCACGCCGTCGACCAAAAAGTCACCCTTGGCCTGCATCATAAGCAGGGTATCGCCCTTTTTGATGGAGCCGTCAAAGACGCGGACCGTGGCAACGACGCCGCGGTACTCATCAAAATACGAATCCAAGATGAGCGCCTTGAGCGGCGCATTCGCATCGCCCTTGGGCGGAGAGATCAAAAAGACGATGGACTCAAGCAGATCGTGGATGCCCTCGCCGGTCTTGCCCGATACGCATACGGCATCGTCGGCAGGAATCGCCAGGTCATCCTCGATCTCGGTCTTA
>USQE01000049.1 GCA_900556675.1 uncultured Collinsella sp. | reverse complement strand
ACCTTTTTAGGGCCAACGGCTCAAAAAGGGTTCCGGGTTTCTGTTTGGATGGGATGCATGGCAGTGCGAGGGGCCTTTTATCTTCTGGTATATCCTTCCATGCCGTGCTCGGCGGGGTCGTAATATTCCATCAGGGTGATGTAGTTTTCCGGGTAGTGGCAGAATGCCGCACGCAGAACGCTGTCTGCCGGGCTGTTCACGCTCATCAGGCTGAGGATGTAGTACACCAGCATCCGCAGCACATCGCTCTCCACCTCGTAGCACAGACCCACCGCCAGCACCGGCACCACCACCTGCTGCGCCCGCAGCGGCACGATGGCCCCCACCTGCTCCAGAATGGGTCGGCTCATGGCCGAAGCCGTCATCACGCAGCGCAGCACCTTCGTCCACGACATTTTACGGATGTTCTCCATGCTGCGCAGCCGTTCCATCACAGCTTCATCGTCCAGGATCACGCCCTCGGCTGCCTCTTTCTCCGAGAGGGTAAAGGCACACTGCAGCATATCCATAAAGGCAGCTTCATATTTTTCGTGGTAATTTGCGGCGCTTTTGCAGAACACCAGAGCCGCCACGATCACCGAATCCACATCTTCCTTTGTGGCCAGCTGGTCGAACCGCAGCGGCACGCCGCCCATCCGGCTCTCGATGATGCTCAGATCATCCAGCTCGTTCTGGTACGCCGTGGAGGGCAGAAAGCGGTCGTTTCCGTTGCGGTGGTAGCCCCACTCTTCCGGCATCACGCGGGCCACGATGTCGCCGCTGGAAATGATGTTGAAGATATTGCTTACATCCCAATCCGTTTTCAGTCCTCCGTCTGCAGTGTGGTCGTTGTCGTAGTCCGCCTGCAGATCCGGGCGGTCTGCTGCCGTCAGTGCCGCCGGTGCGGCAAAGGTGTAAACAAAGGTATTTTCCTGCGCGATCTGCGGCAGCTGCTGCCGGATGCGCGCCGCCGTCAGGTTTGCCACAGCCGCGCCGCGGCTGTAGCCGCCCAGCCAGAGCTTGATGGTGCCCAGCGTTCCCGCTGCAGCCTCGGCTTTTTTCAGGTAGTCCTGCAGATCCTCAAAAAAATGCTCTGCTGCTGTCACAAAGCCATAGTGCCCGCCGCCTTCGCCCACATGCAGGTTGCTGGCCCACTCAGCGCCATAGCCGACACCGCGCAGCATGGCTGCAATAATGGTGGTGCGCTGGCCATCCTGTACCAGTGTTTTCTGCGCAAAAGCACAGCCCGCGGTATCCACCGGGGTGTTCAGGCTGCACTGGTAGCCCGCATAGACCGCATTGGCAAAGCCAAGCTTCTGGTAGGCATCCGCAATGCTGTTCTCACGGCCCGCTTCACCCTCCACCCAGTAAAGCGCATCGCTCTGGTAGGTGTTGCCGCTTGCCGCCACAAGGCCCAGCGTTGCCAGTGCCAGCTTGTGACTGTACTGCAGCGCCGTATTCTCAAAAAAGGCATCTGTATAATAAAAATCGTGGGAGAGATCTGTTTCGCTGTGGTCGCTGCGGAAAGCGAAGGAGTAGTAATCCTCCGGCACCGCACTGCCCACCACAGCCTGTGCGGCCTGCGGCAGCAAAGCCTCTGCCGCCGCGTGCGGGGCCAGCACGCCTGCCACGGCAGCTGCTGCCGCCTTGCAAAAGGCACGTCGTTTTATGGTCTTCATCTTTCTGCTCCAATCAAGGCTTCTGCATAAAACCAGCCTGTTTTTCTAAGTATAGCGGATTTTGCACGCTGATACAATTGCTCTCTTTTAATAAAAAAACAGTCCATGCTCCACACACAGACTGTTTTATGGTATAGTATAAAGGTGTCCGGCTCATCTCAGCTCGATCTGCCTGCAGTAGTCCACGATGTGGTGGAACATCTGTTCCACTGCCGGGGCCATTGCGGCGGGGCGCTGCACAGCCAGGCCCACCACACGGTCTTCCTCTGGCTCGATGGGATAGATCTTGATCGCAGCCTTGCAGTCGCGCAGCAGCATCTGCGGCATGATGGAAATGCCCAGACCTGCTTCCACCATGGCGATGTTGGACTGGTCGTCAATGACATGGCAGCGGCGCTCGGTGCTGATCTTATATTTTTTCAGGAACTGGCGCATCTCAGCATCGGTGGCATCGCACTGTACAACGAAGCTTTGGCCGTTCATCAGGGCGGGAGTCATCACGCCGTTTTCCGGTTCGGGCCAGTCCTGCGGCACAATGCACAGCAGCGGCTCGCGGAACAGCTCGGTGAGGTTGAACTCTTCACGGCAGGTGGAGGAAAGGAACGCGATATCCACCTGACCAGTTCGCAGCCATTCCTTCACATCGTCGTAGGTGCCCTGATACACCTCGATCTCGATCTGCGGGTAGTGGGTCATAAAGCTTTTGAGCAGGCCCGGCAGCAGCGAACGACGCATCTCGGTCTGCTCGGCTACCAGCGGGTTCATGAGCACCACGGGGCAGCCGCGGCCCTCGGTGGACATACCGATCTTCTCCAGGTCGCCCGGGGCGGCAAAGCCAAAGGTCGTGGTCTCGTTGAGGCCGCAGGCGCGCAGGATCTCGCCGACCTTGCGGGTGAGCTTCTGCTCGCGGGTCAGGCCGCCGATGTGGTTCTTGGCAGCCGGGATGGTCGCCGTCACACGGCCCATGCCCCATAGGCGCAGGACCTCCTCGATCAGGTCAATCTCGCGCGGCAGGTCGGGGCGGAAGCTCGGCGGGGTGACCATAAAGTCCTCGCCGTCGCGCTCGACGGTGCAGCCCAGGCGGGTGAGCGAGCGCTCGATAAAGTCAGGCTCGATGTCGGCGCCACAGATGGCGTGCACGCGGGCCAAGCGCAGCTTGATGTTATCGATGGTCTTGGGCGCGGGGAACACATCCACGTAGCCGGGAGCGACCTCGCCGCCGGCGATCTCCTCGATCAGCGCGCAGGTAACGTTGGCGACATCCACGCAGCCGGTCTCATCGACCTGGCGCTCAAAACGGATGGAGGCATCGGAGATCAGCGACAGATCGCGGCTGGTGTGCGAGGTGCGACCGGCGTTGAAGCAGGCACTCTCGACCATCACGTCGACGGTGTCATCCTCGATCTCGGAATCCATGCCGCCCATAACGCCGGCCAGCGCCACGGGACGCTCGCCGTCGGTGATGAGGCCCATGCCGGCGTCGAGCGTGCGCTCCTCGCCGTCGAGGGTCGTGAACTTCTCGTCCTGTTGGGCGGCGCGAACCACCACGCGGCGATGGCCATCGCGTTCGGCAAAGGTGTCCAGGTCAAAGGCATGCAGCGGCTGACCGGTGAGCATCATCACATAGTTGGTGATGTCGACGATGTTGTAGTGCGGGCGCACGCCCAGGGCGTTGAGGCGCTTGACCATCCAGTCTGGCGACGGGCCGACCTTGACGTTGCGCACGATGCGGGCAACGTAGCGGTCGCACAGGCCCTCGTCGGCGATCTCGACGGAAAGCTCGTCGTCGGTCGCGCGGCCGGTCTCGACCTTGATGGCGGGCAGCTCAACGTGGAAATCGCGGTCGAAGATGGCACCGGTTTCGCGGGCCATGCCGATCATGGACAGGCAGTCGGGGCGGTTGGGCGTGATCTCGCAGTCGAGCACGGTGTCGCTCGAGCCCACGTACTCGGCAAACGGCATGCCGCAGGGCGTATCCTCGGGCAGGATCATAATGCCGGAGTGGTCGCCGCCCAGGCCGAGCTCGCGCGCGGAGCAATTCATGCCCATGGACACGACGCCGCGAAGCTTGCTCTTCTTGATCTTGACGTCGCCGGGCAGGACAGCGCCAATCATGGCCGTGACGATGTGGTCGCCGGCCTCGAAGTTCTGCGCGCCGCAGACGATCTGCAGCGGAGCGGGGTTGCCGTCGGCGTCGAGATTCTTGTCGCCCACATCGACCGAGCACACATACATGTGGTCGCTATCGGGGTGCGGGGTCTTGGTGAGCACCTTGGCGGTCACCACGTGGTCGAAGGACTCGCCCACGGTGTCGATCGCCTCGACCTCGGTGCCGGTACGGATATATTCGTCCGAAAGGGTCTTGGGATCCTCCGGAATATCGATCATGGTCTTGAGCCAGTCGTAAGAAACGCGCATCTAACTGGTCTCCTTTCATCTGTAACGTCTGCAATAAACAGACGGAAAACTCCAGCTACGGAGACGGGTTTCCGAGGTGCCGCAGATTGCCTTGAAAGAGGAGGGCCGCGTACTTAGGTACGCAACCGACGATTGAAAGGCAAGGTGCGGTGGCTCGGGAAGCCGCCGGGACAGGTCAACTTAAAATTGGTTCAAGAAGCGCATATCGCCCGTCATGAGCGTACGCAGGTCGGGCAGGTCGTAGCGCAGGGCCGCGACGCGCTCGGCGCCAATACCGAAGGCGAAGCCGGTGTACTTCTCGGGGTCAATGCCGCAGTTGATCAGGACGTTGGGGTCGACCATGCCGCAGCCCAGGATCTCGATCCAGCCGCTGTGCTTGCAGAAGTTGCAGCCCTTGCCGCCGCAGACGTGGCAGCTCACGTCCACCTCGCAGGAAGGCTCGGTGAAGGGGAAGAAATGCGGGCGGTAGCGCGTCTTGCGGTCCTCGCCAAACATGCACTTAACAAAGTAGTCGAGCGTGCCCTTGAGGTCGCCAAAGGTGATGTCCTCGTCGACGACCAGGCCCTCGATCTGGTTGAACTGCGGCAGGTGGCAGGCGTCGGCCGTATCGGGACGGTAGACGGTGCCCGGGCAGATCATGTAGATGGGCGGCTTCTGCGACTCCATGGTGTGGATCTGCACGCCCGAGGTCTGGGTGCGCAGCAGCACGTCGGACTCGCCATGGGCGTGAGCCTCGGGGTGCGCGACGCTGCCGGGGTTGTTATCGACCACGTAGAAGGTATCGCGGGCCGAGCGGCTCGGGTGATCCATGGGGGCGTTGAGCGCGGTGAAGTTGTAGTAGGAAGTATCGACCATGGGGCCGGACTCGACGGTGTAGCCGATGCCGCAGAAGATGTCCTCGGCCTCCTCGATGATCTGCTTGATCAGGTGCTGGTGACCGATCTGCGGACGGATGCCCGGCAGCGTGATGTCGACGGCCTCGTGCTCGAGTGTGTGCTTGAGGGCGGCGGCCTTCATCTCGGTGGTGCGCTCGTCGAGCATGCCCTCGATCAGCTGGCGCATCTCGTTGGCGCGCTTGCCCATCATGGGACGATCCTCGGGGGCGAGTTTGCCCATCATACGCATCAGGCCGGTGATACGGCCTTTGCGACCGAGCAGCTCAACGCGCGCGGCCTCGAGCTTGGCGGCGTCGTCGGCGCTTGCGACGAGCTCCTTGGCCTCTTCCTCGAGTTTGACCAGATCATCAATCAGACTCATGTCTTCCCTTTCGTCTCTCGCGCTCCCCGCTTGCCGAGGCGGCTGCCGCCGTCTGACATTGCGAAAACGCGGCCCGGTTCGGTAACAAAAAAACCGTCCTCGGGCATGTGCATTGCCCAAGGACGGTTGAATTCCGCGGTACCACCTTGTTTGACCCGACGGATGTCTGGCCCGCCGCGCCCACTCTTTGCCCCTTGTCGCGAGGCTCACGGCTTCCCTACTGGGGACATCGCCGCCGCTGGCCGCGCGCCCGTTGAGGTTGCTGCTCGGGAGTGAACGCTTGGCCCTTGTCACCGCAGGAAAGCTTGCAGCCCATGACCTTCCCTCTCTTGCCGGCGACGCGACGGGCAAAACCCTCTCCGTCAACGCATTGGGCTATAGGATAACACATTCTGCGAGCATATCGCCGCGTTCCGTTTTGTTCGCACTGGGTACAAGGCGGGTAGCTGTGCAAACTGGCCGTGCGCCCACCCGTGGTGCACGGCTCGCGAGATCAAGGATATGGTATGGGAAAAAACAAGGATAAGATGGCCAAGCCCGCAACGGACAAGACGCCCAAAGGCATGAAGGTCGATAAGGCCGTCAAAAAATTCCGCAAGCTCGAGGGCAAGCTGTGGACCCGCGAGTACCTGCTCAAGATTGCCGAGTTTGATGGTGCGACCATTGCCCCCGCCAACGGCGCCGCAGCGCGCGCCGATGCTATGGGCACCCTTGCCGGCGAGCACCATAAGCTCCTGACCAGCGAAAAGTCTGTCGAACTCGTGCACTCGCTGGCACGCGAGACCGTCGCCGGCGGCAAGATCGACGACCCGCAGCTGCTCGACGAGATTCGCGTGCTCGGCCGCGACCAGCGCGAGGCAAGCGCCATCCCCACCGAGGAGGCCGAGGCCTGGACCAGGCTCACCTGCGAGGCAGACGCCGTGTGGCACAAGGCCAAGACGGCCAATGACTGGGCGAACTTTGAGCCCTATGTGGATAGAATCGTCGCCCAGCTTAAGCATCAGGCCGAGCTCATGGATCCCAAGCGCGACCCATACGACGTTTGGCTCGACCAGTACGAGCGCGGCCTTTCCGCCAAGAGCTTCGACGCGTTTTGCGATGAGGTCAAGGCGACGGTCGTGCCGCTCGTGCACGCCATCGGCGAGCGCGGCCAGCAGCCCGCTGCAGACTTTTTGCACGCCCGCGTGCCCGAGGCCGCCCAGCGTGCCATGAGCTTCGACCTGATGAAGCTCGTCGGCCTGGACCTGAACGACACCACGCTTGCCTTTACCGAGCACCCGTTTAGCGAGGGCTTTGCCGTGGGCGACGCGCGCATCGCCACACACATCTACGAGGACGACTGTATCTCCAACGTCTACAGCATCATCCACGAGGCGGGGCACACCATGTACGAGCTGGGCGTCAATCCTGCCTATGCGCGCACCTGTCTTGAGGGCGGCACCTCCATGGGCATCCACGAGAGCCAGAGCCGCTTCTTTGAGAACACCGTGGGTCGCAGTCGCGCCTTTATGGGACCGCTGCTCGAGGTGCTGCGCCGTCACGCGCCCGAGGTCTACGGCGACGTCGATGAGGACACGCTCTACCGCGCCGTGAACATCGCGCAGCCGTCGCTGATCCGCACCGAGGCCGACGAGCTCACCTACCCGCTGCATATTATGGTGCGCTACCAGATCGAGCGTATGCTGTTTGCCGGCGAGGTCACGGCCAAGGATATCCCCGCGCTTTGGAATCGTTTTATGGACGAGTATCTGGGCATTCCCGTTCCCGACGACACACACGGCTGCCTGCAGGATACGCACTGGAGTGGTGGCTCGTTTGGCTACTTCCCCACCTATGCGCTGGGCAGCGCTTACGACGCCATGTTTGTGCCGGCCATGTGCCGCGACGGCGTCGACCTTACCAGCGCCTGTGCGAACGGCGATTTGGCGCCTGTCCGCGCCTGGCTGGGCGAGCACATTTGGCAGTGGGGCCGCGCCAAGGACGCGCCGGAGCTCATCAAGAGCGCCTGCGGCATGGACTTTGACGCCCGCTACTACTGCAGCTACCTGCAGGACAAGTTCACCACGCTGTACCAGCTGTAAAGCTTAGGCAACACGTCAACGCAAAGGGGGCGCCGCGGGATCTATCCCGCGGCGCC
>USQE01000048.1 GCA_900556675.1 uncultured Collinsella sp. | reverse complement strand
AAGCTGGCCATTCTAGGAACTATTCCACCGCAACTAATAAATGGTTAGTTCATGCTGCTCTGATGGGTCTCGCTGCCGTTATTGCGGCGGGTGACCGTTTCGTGGAGTAAAAAGAAGCTGGGAACCTGCTTTGTCTCGGTGTATTCCATAAGGATGCCGTCGGCGTTGTAGGTCTGTCCGCGTACAACGGCGAGTGCGTTAAAGTCGTCGAGATCGAGCACGCGCGTATCCTCGGGCGTGGGATGCTCGATCGTTACATCGCGTTTGCCCGTGGCAATCTTAACGCCAAGATCTTCTTCGAGGTAACGATAAATCGAATCGTTGGCAATCTCGGGTGTCAGTTCCGGTACCTGTGAACTTAGGTAATAGGAGTCGTCGGAGCATACGGCGTGTCCGTTTGCGTAACGGATGCGTTTGGCGCGCGTGAGCTCGCAGCCTTCGGGAAACCCGGTAATCTTGGAGAGCGCCTTGCTGCAGATGAGGAGCTCAAAGACGGTGGTGACAGTCTTGAGTTCAAAGCCTCGGCTGGCCGCGATTTCCTTAAAGGTCTCGAGTCCGCCGCCACCACCACGACTCTTCTCGTCACTGATGTTGCGAATGACGCGCATGCCTTTGCCTTGCTGGGGGAGCACGTAACCATCTGCCGCAAGCATCGAGATGGCGCGACGGACCGTCATACGCGAACAGTCAAACAGCTGCGTGAGCTCAGTCTCCGAAGGCAGATAACTCTGATAGGCGTATGTGCCGTCGTCAATCGACTGCTTCACGTTGTCATAAATAGTTTGGAAGATGGCTCGCGCCATGACGGTCTCCTAGAGCTGAGTGCGCGAGCGGTGGATGAGGACCGCTCGCGCAGGTGTCGATCGATTTACTTGCTGGGGTCGATAATATATTTACCCATGGCACGCAGAGCTGGGTCTGACAGGATGGCGCCGAGTTCGTCGAGGGAAGCCACCTTGGCGACCATCGAGGATACGTCGAGCCTGCCAGAGTCGATGAGCTCGAGCGCGCGGCGCTGCGTATAAGGGTTGATGTAGGACGAGGTAAGCACAAGCTCCTTCTGGAAGACCTCGAAGGGCTTGACGGTGATTGTCTCATCGGGCTTGGTGAGGCCGAACATCATGACCGTAGCCTTGTGGCCGGCGATCTGGATGGCCTGCTCGATGGTGACGGGCTTGCCAACACACTCGATAACGACATCGACGTTGCCGACGCCCTCCTGCTTCAGGCGGGCCGGGACGTCCTCGTGGATGGAATCAATTGCCAGGTCGGCGCCGAGTTTGAGCGCAACCTCGCGCTTGCCTTCGACGGGCTCGAGCAAGACAACCTTGGTGGCGCCGGCGTTTTTAGCAAGCTGCATCATGAGCAGGCCGATCATGCCACCGCCGATAACGACAACCGTGCTGCCGGGCTTGATGTTGCACATATCGATGCCGTGCAGACAGCAGGCGACGGGCTCGGTCATAGCACCCTGCTCAAAGCTGGTGTGATCGCCCAACTTGTAGACTTGCTGCATATCGACGGAGCAGTACTCGGCAAAGCCGCCGTTAACGGTGGTACCGTAACCGGTCATATGCTCGCAGTAGTGGTTGATACCGTCGCGGCAGGGTTCGCAGCAGCCGCAGGGATGGTTTGGGTCGATGCACACGCGATCGCCCGGTTTAAAGCCAGCGACGTCGCTGCCCACGGCCTCGACAACGCCCGCAAACTCATGACCAAGGATCGTGGGCGGGGTAACGTCGGCTGCGCCCTTGTCGCCTTCATAGATATGAACGTCGGTGCCGCAGACGCCGCAAGCTTTGACGTTGATCAGAACGTCGCGCTTGCCCACGGCCGGTTTTGTCGAATCCTCGACCCTGAGATCGTGCTTTCCATAGAAGACCGCGCTTTTCATGGTGACTCCTTAACGTGGCGGTGAATGTTGTTATGAAGTATAGGTATGTCTATAGATATAGACAAGCACATCTAGACAAGTAGAAAAGAAAAATAAAATTCAACCATCAGCTATGTCAGATTTAGCAGGCGAAATACTGGACATATACCGTTTACGGCCAATAATCAACCGTTTACCGACCGTAGTATTTATGCTAACTTGTCTAGATAAGTGATATGATAAAAATGGAAGCGCAAGAAGTCAGGGAAGCGGGCCCACCCGTCCTATTGCACGAGGTACACGCAAACGGCGCGTCTGCGGTCTCGAGTGAAGCCAAAACCGCAGTCGCTCCGAATGAAGAGAGGGGGATTCCCCGTCATGATGCAAAAGATACAACGTTTCGGCGGTGCAATGTACACGCCTGCAATTCTTTTCGCATTTTCCGGAATTGTCGTTGGCCTGGGTACGTTGTTTACCACCGAGGCGATCTTTGGCGAGATGGCCACTGCGGGCCATCTTTGGTTTGATTGCTGGAATGTGCTGCTCCAGGGTGGTTGGACGCTCTTTAACCAGATGCCGTTGCTGTTTTGCGTAGCGTTGCCAATCTCGCTCGCGAACAAGCAGAACGCTCGCTGCTGCATGGAGGCTTTGGCCATCTACCTTACCTTCAACTACTTTGTAAGCACAATCTTGGGGCAGTGGGGCCCTGTCTTTGGTGTCGACCACTCTGTCGAGGCGGGCAGCGGTACTGGTCTTGCCACTATCGCAAGCATCAAAACGCTTGATATGGGCATCATGGGCGCGCTCATTATCTCTGGTATCGCCACGATGCTGCATAACAAGTTCTTCGATACCGAGCTCCCCGAGTGGTTGGGCGTGTTCTCGGGCTCCGTGTTCATCTATATGATCGGTTTCTTCGTTATGGTTCCGGTCGCTCTTATCGCCTGCCTGGTGTGGCCGCATGTTCAGGCTGCTATCGCCGCCTTCCAGGGATTCATTCTTTCCGCCGGTACGTTTGGCGTGGGCGTCTTTGCTTTCTTCGAGCGCGTGCTGATTCCTACAGGCCTGCACCACTTTATCTATACGCCGTTCTATTACGACAACGCGGCGGTCAACGGCGGCATCTTTGCTGCTTGGGCCAACATCCTGCCCCAACTGGCTGCCGATCCGAGCATTGCTCTTAAGGATGCTGCACCCTGGGCTGCCTATACCTGCCCTGGTTGGACTAAGGTCTTCGGCTCGCTTGGCGTCGCCATTGCGTTTTATATGACCGCCAAACCCGAGCGCAAGCAGCGCGTCAAGGCCCTGCTCATTCCCGTCACCCTTACCGCTATGCTTTGCGGTATCACCGAGCCGCTTGACTTCACCTTCCTGTTCATCGCGCCCGGCCTGTTCGTCGTCCACTGCGTGCTCGGAGCGCTTGGCTGCATGGCTCAAAACCTCCTTGGCGTCGTGGGCATCTTCGACGGCGGCATCATCTCGATGCTCTCGTGGGACTGGCTGCCCCTTTGGGCCGCACACGGTCTGCAGTACGCCATCTCCATCCTTGTCGGTCTGTGCTTTACCGCCCTTTGGGTCGTGGTCTTCCGTTTCCTGATCGTCAAGTTCGACTTTAAGACCCCCGGTCGCGAGGATGACGATGTTGAGGTCGAGCTCAAGTCCAAGGCTGACTACAAGCAAAAGCAGGGCGGTGCTGCTGCTGGCAAATCGGTCGCCCAGAGTAAAGATGATGAGCGCTTGGTGCTTGCCGAGAACATCCTCGATCTGCTCGGTGGCACGGATAACATCATCGATGTAACTAACTGCGCTACCCGTCTGCGCGTTAACGTCAAGGACAAGAGCGTCGTTGCACCCGAGGCTTCCTTCAAGGCGATCGGTACGCATGGCTTGGTGGTCCAGGGTCAGTCAATCCAGGTCATCATCGGCCTTACCGTCCCGCAGGTTCGCGAGAAGTTCGAGAGTCTTCTGAAGTTTGAGAGTCTTCTGTAAACCATCGTCCATCGAAACAATCGGCCTTGCAGAGCCGGTATGCACCGCAAGGCCGATTCTAGAGATAAAAAACTCCACTTCTAGGTAACAATTCCAAACCGTACAGGCCGCGTGCGGGGATGGATTGAGCAAGCGGCCAGAATGAGGAGGACATCATGTCCAAGAAAAACTATGCCGTGACCATTGCCGGCGGTGGCTCTACCTTCACTCCGGGCATCGCTCTGATGCTGCTTGAGGAGCGCGACCGCTTCCCGGTCAACAAGGTGACCTTCTACGACAACAACGCCGAGCGCCAGGAGACCGTGGCCAAGGCCTGCGAGATCTACTTCCACGAGAACGCCCCCGAGGTTGAGTTCAACTACACCACCGACCCCGAAACCGCATTCACCGGGACCGACTTCGTCCTTGCTCACATCCGCGTCGGCCTGTACGCTATGCGTGAGCTCGACGAGAAGATTCCTCTCAAGTACGGCTGCGTTGGCCAAGAGACCTGCGGCGCCGGCGGTATCGCCTACGGCATGCGCTCCATCGGTGGTGTCATCGAGATCCTCGACTACATGGAGAAGTACAGCCCCAACGCCTGGATGCTCAACTACTCCAACCCCGCGGCCATCGTCGCCGAGGCCTGCCGCGTGCTGCGCCCCAACAGCCGCATCATCAACATCTGCGACATGCCGATCGACCTTATGGATAAGATGAGTCGTATGTGCGGCATCAAGGATCGTCGCGAGCTGCAGTATAGCTACTACGGCCTCAACCACTTTGGTTGGTGGAGCAAGATCTACGACAAGGATGGCAACGACCTCATGCCGCAGATTAAGGAGCACATGGCTAAGAACGGCTACCTGGACGGCATCGAGCACGAGGCCGGTAAGGAGCAGCATGTCGAGGAGAGCTGGATTCACACCTTCGGCAAGGCCAAGGATGTCTATGCTGTCGATCCCGAGACGATTCCCAACACCTACCTCAAGTACTACCTGTACCCGGACTATGTTGTCGAGACGTCTGACCCCAACTACACTCGCGCCAATGAGGTTATGGACGGCCGCGAGAAGAAGGTCTTTGGCGCTTGTCGCGACATCATCGCCAAGGGTACTGCCAAGGACGGCGGCTTTGAGCCAGATGTACATGCCAACTACATCGTCGACCTTGCCTGCGCGCTGGCCGAGAACACGCTCGAGCGCTTCCTGCTGATCGTTCCCAACGATGGCGCTGTGCCCAACTTCGACCCGACGGCCATGGTCGAGGTGCCTTGCATCGTTGGCTCCAACGGCTTTGAGAAGATCTGCCAGGGCCCGATCCCGCAGTTCCAGAAGGGCCTGATGGAGCAGCAGGTTTCCGTCGAGAAGCTCGTCGTCCAGGCTTGGGTCGAGGGCAGCTATCAGAAGCTCTGGCAGGCGCTCACGCTCTCCAAGACCATTCCTTCGGCAAGCGTTGCCAAGCAGATCCTGGACGAGCTCATCGAGGCCAACAAGGATTTCTGGCCCGAGCTTAAGTAAGGACTGCTGTCTCGAACTCTCACGCATCTCTGCTTCATTTGCGCCGCCGCGGTGTCCGGATTCGCCCGGATGCTGCGGCGGCGCTATACTTATACGGTTTGAAGTACCTGTACCAAAAGGAGCTGTCGTGTCCCTTTCCATCGGTATCGTGGGCCTGCCCAACGTGGGCAAGTCGACGCTGTTCACCGCGCTTACCAAAAAGACCGGCCTTGCCGCCAACTACCCGTTTGCCACGATCGACCCCAACGTGGGTATCGTCGATGTGCCCGATAGCCGCCTGCAAAAGCTCGCCGACATCGTTAACCCCGGCCGCATTGTGCCGGCGACGGTCGAGTTTGTCGACATCGCTGGCCTGGTGAAGGGTGCCAACGAGGGCGAGGGCCTGGGCAACCAGTTCTTGGCAAACATCCGCGAGACCGACGCCATCTGCGAGGTCGTGCGCTACTTTAAGGACCCCAACGTCATGCGTGAGGTGGGCCGCACGGGCGAGTTCGTCGATCCCGCCGGCGATGCCGACACCATCATGACCGAGCTCATCCTGGCCGATATGGGCACGCTCGAGAAGCAGCTGCCTAAGCTCGAGAAGGAGGCCAAGCGCGACAAGGAGCTCATGCCCAAGTTCGAGGTCGCCAAGCGCCTGCTCGCTTGGCTCAACGAGGGCAAGCGAGCCGCGTCCATGGAGATGACCGACGAGGAGCGTGCCGCCGCCAAGGGCCTGTTCCTGCTCACTATGAAGCCCATCCTGTACGTGGCCAACGTGGACGAGGATATGCTCAACGAGGACCTGGCGCCCATCGATGGCGTCAAGCCGTTGCCCATCTGCGCCAAGATTGAGGCCGAGCTTTCCGAGCTCGATCCCGAGGACGCCGCCGACTACCTGGAGAGCCTGGGCCTGGAACAGCCCGGTCTGGACGTGCTCGCGCAGGCGGCCTATAAGCTGCTCGGTCTGCAGTCGTTCTTTACGGCCGGCGAGATGGAGGTCAAGGCTTGGACGGTTCGTCAGGGCGCGACCGCCCCGCAGGCCGCCGGCGTCATCCACACCGATTTTGAGCGCGGCTTTATTAAGGCCGAGGTCATTGGCTATGACGACTACATCGAGCTCGGCGGTGAGCAGGGCGCCAAGGCCGCCGGCAAACTGCGTATTGAGGGCAAGGACTATGTTATGGCCGATGGCGACGTCGTGCACTTCCGCTTTAACGTGTAAGGACGACGCGCATGTTTAAATATGGCAAAAAAGCTGGCTACATGGGTATTGCGCTGCTCGTACTTGCGGTGATTCCACTGGTGGTCGCAGCGTGCGTTATCCCCAACATTGGTCCCGAGGTGGCAACGAAGTTTAACGCAGCCGGCGAGGTGACGCGCTGGGGTAAGAGCTACGAGCTGCTGGCACTGCCGGTGCTCAACCTGCTGCTGAGCGTGGCGACGTACTTTACGGCGGGACGCCAGGCAAAGAACAACGAGGACTCCGCTGTGATGGCACGTCTTGCGTGCGAGCGCTACCTGCGTAACGGCTGCATCACGGGCGTGTTCCTCAACGTAATCAACGTCTACTTTATGTATTCGGCGATTACTGGAACGGGCTTTGGCTTTGGTTTCTAGCTTGTCCTTTTAGGCAACGAGCCTGCACGCATATTCAATGGCTGCTGCGAGGCCGCCGCTCGATCGTGGTTTAAAGACCATGTCGGCGGCGGCCTCGTTTTCGTATCCGGCGCCGCGAAGGGCAAGTGCGATACCGGCTTCCAGGAGAAGGGGCAGACCGTGTTGGCTGGTTGCGATTACGGCAGCCTGATTGAGCGAGCAGCTGTGCGCTTGGCATTGGATGGCAAGTTCACCTTGCGCCGGGCAAGGGACCAGAACGGCGGTGACGCGACTTGATAGCAATGCAAATGCTGTGCGCTCATCGGGCGAAAGGCATTCAGCTTCAACGACGACGAGCTTGGGCGGCGCGCTGTTTGTGCGAAGCGTGGCTCGGTACATGCGGACCGAAGAACCCGACATAGAAAACTCCTGTGTATTCGGCAAAACGTAAACTATAGTTTACGTTTATGTTCGGCTCCATTTCAAACTCGGCTGCATGGACGAACGTGCGAAACAGATTCTTGGCAGGCGGGTCGAAGAGACACGCAGGGACCTTGGTATCTCCAAGGTTGATTTTTGTGTGGCGACAGGAATCA
>USQE01000047.1 GCA_900556675.1 uncultured Collinsella sp. | reverse complement strand
CATCTGCGTCCCGGCGACAAGCTGGTAGCGGATATGGGCGGCCTGCACAAGTTTATGAACTGGCACGGCCCCATTCTTACCGATTCGGGCGGCTTCCAGGTGTTCAGCCACAACGACGCCGTCAAGCTCACCGACGAGGGCGTGCGCTTTATCGTCAACGACTACGACGGCCGCCACGTGTTCTGGACGCCCGAGGACAACATGGAAATCGCCATGAAACTCGGGTCCGATATCTGCATGCAGCTGGACCAGTGCCCGGGCTATCCCGCCACGCGCGCCTACGTTGAGCGCGCCGTTGAGCTGTCGAGTATGTGGGCCGAGCGCTGCTATAAGGCGCATACCCGCGATGACCAGGCGCTCTTTGGCATCGTCCAGGGCGGCATGCACCTGGACCTGCGTCTGCGCTCGCTGCGCCATCTGGAGGAGTGCGGCGACTTCCCGGGTTACGGCATCGGCGGCTATTCGGTGGGCGAAGACCACGAGACCATGTTCGAGACGCTGGCACCGCTGGTTTCCGAGTACATGCCTAAGCACAAGCCGCGCTACCTCATGGGCGTCGGCAACCCTACCACGCTCGTGCGCGGCGTTGGCGTGGGCATCGACATGTTCGACTGCGTGCTGCCGACGCGCACCGGCCGCATGGGTACGGCGTTCTCCAGTGAAGGTCGCCTTAACTTCCGCAACGCGCGCTTTGCGCACGACGACGGCCCCATCGATCCCACCTGCACCTGCCCGGTGTGCACGGGCGGCTACAGCCGCGCACTCATTCGCCACATGGTCACGCAGAAGGAGATGCTCGGCGGCATTCTGCTGTCGATGCACAACATCTACTACCTGCTCAACCTTATGCAGCGTGCCCGCCAGGCCATTATCGAGGGCCGTTACGGCGCGTTCGTGAGCGACTGGATGAACAGCCCTGCCGCGGTGGATTACTAAGGGCGATAGACACGCTTGCAGAGCGTGGGCAACGGCAATGGTCGAGCGCCAGCCGGTCGTCGCATTCGCTGACACCGGCTGCGCGACCGCTGACCGATAGCTTGCAAGTGCTTGATGCATCGTGGGTACCATACCGAATAGTTGATGCTCGGGCGGGTGTTTGACGCATGGCGTCGACCCCGCTCGTTTTTCTTTTTCTCGATAGGAGTACCCATGATTAAGAATGAGAACGTCGAGGGCGAGCCTGCCTACGACGAGACGTACCGCCGCGGCCCCGTGGTCATGCGCGGCCCCATGATTCCCAAGGACAACACCTACGCCAACCTGCTGGCGCCCGAAGATTCGACCGACTGGCTGCATGCCGATCCCTGGCGCGTGCTGCGCATTCAGGCCGAGTTTGTCGATGGCTTCGGCGCGCTTGCCGAGCTTGGCCCCGCAGTGACCATCTTCGGCAGTGCCCGCACGCCCAAGACCGATCCGCTCTACAAGGCGGCGCGTACCGTCGGGCGCAAGATCGCGCAACGTGGCGTGGCGGTCATCACCGGTGGCGGCCCCGGCATCATGGAAGCGGCCAACAGGGGAGCGGCGAGTGTCAACGGCAAGTCAGTTGGCCTAGGCATTGAATTGCCGCACGAGCAGGGGCTCAACAAATACGTGAACCTCGGCATGGACTTCCGCTACTTCTTTGTGCGCAAAACCATGTTCGTTAAGTACAGCTCGGGCGCCATCGCATTTCCCGGCGGCTTTGGCACGCTCGACGAGATGTTCGAGGTTCTCACGCTGGTGCAGACGCACAAGGTCAAGCGCATGCCGCTCGTGCTGGTGGGCAGCGAGTACTGGCAGGGTCTGTTCGACTGGCTCAACGGCCCGGTGATGAGCGCCGGTATGATCAGCCCGCTCGATCCGGAGCTGGTGCACATTACCGACGACCTCAACGAGGCCGTCGATATCGCCCTGAGCGGGCTGATGTAGGGCGAGCGTGCCTGTCGTTGTAGTGATGAGAAGGCAGACTGATGCTATTTAACATCAGTCTGCCTTCTAAACTGGGTATACTGATGCAAAAGACGAGGGCGAGGAGGTCGCGTATGTCTACTGCAACGGTTAAGCCTACGACGGTTCGCATCGAAGAGGGGCTCAAGGAACAGGCGACTGAGTTCTTGGATACGGTTGGTCTGAGTCTCAATTCGTATCTCAACCTTGCTGTTCGGCAGCTGGTAAATCAGCGAAAGATTCCTTTTGAGATTGTTGGTCGATCCGAAGTTCCCAACGAGGCGACGAGGCGCGCCATGGTGATTGCCGAGGCTCATGAGTTGGGGATTCTGCCAGACGACAGCCCGTCATTCAATAACGCTGATGAGCTTATATCGTTCCTCGATGAGGACTAGCGATGTTTGAGATTAAAGTCGAGGCTCAGTTTAAGGCGGATTACAAACGGACGACGCGCATCCATCCGCAGCTAAAAACCGAGTTTAAGGCGGCAGTCGCAGAGCTTGCAGCTCGCGGCTCGCTTCCCGCGGAATATGGCGCCCATGAGCTTTCAAACCCGGGCGGCAATTACAACGGCCACATCGATTTCCATCTATCCGATGGCTTGGTCGATGTGACCGTTCTCTACTTGCCGCATAAGACTAATCCTGTGATCCGACTGGTCAGAATGGGCTCGCATGAGGAACTGTTCCGGGGCCCGCAGGGCTGATTGCCGATTTCTAAGTTGCGGTGGAATAGGGATTGATTGGCGGCTAATAAGCCAAAAACAGTCCCTATTCCACCGCAACTGATGTGGGCGTCCCTAGCGAGTTGGCTGGTAGCGGGGGCAGTAGCTGATGGCGATGGCGTCGACGCCTACGTGGGTGGCAATGGTGCAGCCGATGGGGCCGGTGCCGGCGTCCACGTAATTCTGGCCTGCGAGCGCTTGGTTGACGAGCTCCTGCTCCTCGGTGGCGCCCGTCGTGAGCACGCGAACGCTGGAGCCCGGATGCTCGGTCAAAAATGCGAGGCAATCGGCCATGGTGTTGGCGACGATGCGCTTGGCGCCGCGGCCCTTTTTGATGGCCTTGATCTCGCCCGATTTCCACTCCGGCGAAACGGCCAGGCGAATGTTGAGCATCTGCGTGAGCTGACCGGCGAGTTTGGGCGCGCGGCCGTTCTTAACGAGGTTCTCGAGCGTGCGGGGAATCAGCAGCAGGTGGGCGTCGGGCAGCGTCGCGCGGATCTGCGCCTCGGTCTCGTCCAGGCTGCGGCCGTCCTCGCGCATGGCCAGCGCGTACTCCACCAGCAGGCCCTCGGCAGCCGAGCCGGTGCGCGAGTCGATGCAGCGCACGTCGAGCTCGTGGGTATCGGCAACCTGGCACGCGTTGGCGTAGCAGGCAGACCACTCGCTGCACAGCGAGATAAAGATGGCGCTGTCGTGGCCGTCGGCGCGCACGCGATCGAAGAGCTCCTTGAACTCACCGGCGCTCGGCTGCGAGGTGTGCGGTAGCTGCTCGGAGCCTGCCATGCGGGCGACGTACTCCTGGGCGGTAATTTGCACCTGGTCGAGCAGATCCTCGCCTTCGATAATCACATGCAGCGGAATCACGTAAATGCCGAGCTCTTGGGCGCGGGCGGGGGAGATGTCTGACGTGGAGTCGGTTATGATGGCAAAAGACATAATTGCACCTTTCGTTGGGGCGCTTGCGCGCCGCCTTCTGAGAGCAAAGTGCGACAAGTATAGTAGAGTCGTTCCACATTACTAGGTTCAATTGTTGAATAGTCAACAGTTTGAAGTGTCGGTGTGGAAATCGTCAACTGGGGAAGAGGAATGCCGATGGGGGCGTTGGAGATAGGCAAACGGCCGGTCATGCTGTTCGATTTCGATGGCACGGTGGCCGATACGGGCCGCGCGGTGATGACCTCGACGCGCAAGACGCTGGCTGCGCGCGGGTTTTCGGAGGCGCAGATGGGTGACTTGCGCCGCATGATCGGGCCGCCCCTGTGGAAGAGCTTTCACGACTTTTACGGCTTTTCCCGCGAGGAGTCGCTGGTGGTGGCCGACGAGTACCGCGCTTTTTTTGATGAGCTGGGACCGGAGGAGTATCCCGTGTTCGACGGGGTCCCCGAGTTGCTGGATGGGTTGGCCGCCCGGGGCAAGCGTATGGCCGTGGCGACGTCGCGCATGGAGGCAAAGTGCATCGACATGGTGCGTGAGCTCGGGCTTTCTCAGTTTGAGGCGGTGGTTGGCATGAATCCGCCGCAGGGGCGCGAGACCAAGGCCGATTCGGTCCGCGATGCCCTGGCGGCGCTCGGCGCGACGGCCGACGACGCCGTGATGATCGGCGATCGCTTCAACGATGTGGAAGGCGCACACGCGATGGGCGTGCCGTGCATTGGAATCTATTCGGGCGCGGCGGCGCCGGGCGAGCACGAGGCGGCGGGTGCCGATGCGGTGGTGCACTCGGTGGCCGAGCTTGCTAAACTTTTCGCTATCTAATGACGTGATGTGAGGGGCGGGCGTGCCCGCTGCTCATTGGTAAGGAGGTCGTCCATGAATCAGGTGGAGCAGAGCGTTGCCGAGTATGTCGACGAGGTCTGGGAAGATGTCGTCGCCGATATCGAGCAGCTGGTGAGCTATCCGTCTGTTGCCGTTGCTGCCGATGCGGAGCCCGGCGCGCCGTTTGGCCGCCCGGTCCGTGATGCGCTCGATTGCGCGCTCGGCATTGCGCAAAAGCTCGGCTACCAGACGAGCGACGACGAGGGCTATGTGGGCATCGCCGATATCCCGGGCCGCGGTGATAAGCAGCTTGCGACCATTTGCCATGTGGACGTGGTGCCCGCCGGTCCCGGCTGGAACACCGACCCGTTTGCGATGGAGCGTCGCGAGGGCTGGCTGCTCGGCCGTGGCGTGATCGACGACAAGGGCCCGGCGGTGTTGTCGCTCTACGCCGGCGCCTACCTGCTCAAGCACGGCATTGTGCCGCGCTACACCTTCCGCGCGCTGCTGGGCTGCGATGAGGAAGTGGGCATGTCCGACGTTCACCATTATCTGGAGAACCACGCAGACCCCGACTTTCTGTTTACGCCCGATGCCGAGTTCCCGGTCTGCAATGCCGAGAAGGGCCAGTTTGGGGCGACGTTTGTGAGCCCCAAGATCGACGGCGGGCGCATTGTGTCCTGGAGCGGTGCCGAGGCGAGCAACGCCATTCCGTTGCAATCTATCTGCGAGCTCGCGATTGCCGCCGATGAGCTGCCGGCGCCGGTCGAGAACGCCGACCGCCTGGAGATCACAACACTCGATAACGGGCATGCGCAGATTTTTGCCCACGGTATTGGCGGCCATGCCTCGATGCCCGAGGGAACGATCAATGCCGTCGGCCTGATCGTGTCGTATTTGCGCGAGGCCGAGGACGCGTTTGGTGCGCGCGACGAGCGTCTGCTGACGCCTGCCGAGCACGAGTTTGTCAAGTTTTTGGCCTTTGTGCATGCGGACGCCCATGGCCGCGGTCTGGGCATCGACGCGACGAGCCCCGCGTTTGGCCCGCTCACCTGCAACCCCGGCGTCATCCGTGTGGCGGATGGCCACATCGAGCAGGTCATCGACGTGCGTTTCCCCGACAGCACGAGCGCCGATACCATCCGCGAACAGCTTGAGCCGCTCGTGGGCCGCTTTGGCGTGACGTGTCGTGTGGGTCGTGCAAAGGTGCCGTTCTCGGTGTCTGCCGACGATCCGGCCGTGAAAGCGCTTATTGATACCTATAACGAGTTTACGGGCAAGCATGCCGAGCCCTTTGCCATGGGCGGCGGCACGTATGCGCGCAACTTTGCCCGCGCCGTCTCGTTTGGCCCCGAGGAGACCGGCCTGGAGCTGCCCGCATGGGGCGGCCAGATGCACGGCCCCAACGAGTGCGCCAACGAGGAGCAGCTCAAGCAAGCACTCAAGATTTACATCGTGGCAATCCTCCGTTTGAATGAATTAGAGCTTTAAGGTTTCGCGGTTTTCCAATCTAAGTTGCGGTGGAATAGTTCCTAGAATGGGCCATTTGATGGCCAAACAGGAATTATTTCACCGCAACTTCGTTTTTATTGGTGTAAAAGGCGGGTCATGCTTGGCGGCGGGTTTGTTATTCGTTTGTAAAGCCGAGCCGCGTTTGCGGTAAGAGTCTATCAGATGCCCGTAAGAAACCGCAGTTGGCACGGGCGCTGCCCGGTCGGGGCCGTATCTTTCCAAACAGCAAAGCGGGCGGGGTGCCCGCGAGTCGCATGTATGAAAGGAAGATCATGCTCGATCAGGCTTATTCTCGTCGTCAGTTCCTCGGCCTCGCTGGTGGTCTTGCCAGTATCGTCGGTCTCGGTCTCGTTGGTTGCGGCGGCGCAGGCGCATCCGACGCCGCCGACAAGGGCAGCGCCGCTGCCGCTGCCGAGTCCGTCGCCGGCGAGGTGACCTACGACGGCGCCTCCTCGTTCCAAGCTCTCGTCGAGGCCGCTGCCGAGAAGTTCATGGACGCCAACCCCGATGTCTCCGTCTCCGGCTCGGGCAACGGTTCGGGCAAGGGCCTGACCGCTGTCGCCGCCGGCACCGTCACCATCGGTAACTCCGACGTCTTCGCCGAGACCAAGCTCGAGGCCGACCAGGTCAAGAACCTCGTCGACCACGAGGTCGCCGTTGTGGGCATGGGTCCCGTCGTCTCCAAGAACGTGACGGTCGACGACCTGTCCCTCGAGCAGCTCAAGGGCATCTTCTCCGGCCAGATTACCAACTGGAACGAGGTCGGCGGTGACGACGCCACCATCGTCGTCCTCAACCGCAAGGCCGGCTCCGGTACCCGCGCCACCTTCGAGGCCGCCGTCTTTGGTGACGAGGCCGTCGACTTTAAGGGCGACGCCGAGCTCGACAAGTCCGGCGATGTCCAGACTCAGATGGCCAGCACCGACAACGCCATCTCCTACCTCGACTTCTCGCACTTCGACGACTCCAAGTTCAACGCCGTCAAGGTCGAGGGCGTGGAGCCCAAGAGCGCAAACGTCACCGACGACTCCTTTAAGATCTGGGCTACCGAGCACATGTACTGCGCAAAGGACGCCGACGACGCCACCAAGGCTTTCCTGGAGTTCATGCTTTCCGACGACGTCCAGGGCAAGCTCGTCGAGGAGCAGGGCTTTATCCCCGTCTCTGCCATGAAGGTCGTCAAGGACGCCAGCGGCAAGGTTTCTGCTAAATAAGTAATCGCCCCGGAAAGGTTTGCAATGGCAAAGCAACTGCCAAAGCGCGACCTTGAGAACGTGGGCCTGGGCGTCACGGGTGCGTGCGTAGCGCTCGTGACGCTTGTCGTTGCCGCGCTCATCTTTATGGTCGCCCAAAAGGGCCTCTCGGCTTTTCTCAAGGACGGCGTTTCGGTCGTCGAGTTCTTTACCGGCACCAAGTGGGACCTGGCCAACACGGCTAAAAACGGCCTGCCCTATACCGGCGCCCTGCCCCTGATCGTCACCTCGTTTGCGGTCATGGTGCTCTCCACGCTCATCGCGCTGCCCATCGCCATCGGCTCTGCCATCTTTGCGGTCGAGATTCGACCTAAGTTTGGTTCCAAGATCTTTCAGCCGCTTATTGAGCTTTTGACCGGCATTCCCTCAGTCGTCTTTGGCCTGATCGGCT
>USQE01000046.1 GCA_900556675.1 uncultured Collinsella sp. | reverse complement strand
TCCATCCTCGCAGTATCCGGTTCTCAAGGTGCACGCCCCGCGGCTGATCCGGTTCGACCGGGCCGCGCGGCAAGGAGATATATTGCCAGACCGCGAAGCGATGTGGGACGTCAATTCCACTCTTCACAAGTCCTACACAATCTATGGCTTTCTATATTGGAAGTAGAAAGTCGAGTGTAGCAAGACCGCACGTATCAGATGATGACCCTTCGGTTAAGAGATATATAAAGATCGGTCACCTGTAAGTGTCTATCTACCCGCGCTTTTGCTATATAAACCAGCGCTTTCGATAAAAAAGAGGGAGCGCCGCGCACAGTGCGACACTCCCCTAGCGATTCAACAGAATCTATTAGGCCTCGAGAGCCTTCTTGGCAATGGCAGCCAGCTCGTTGAAGGACTCGATGTCCTCGTAGGCCATCTGAGCCAGGACCTTGCGGTCGAGCTCGATGCCGGCAACCTTCAGGCCGTGCATGAACTGAGAGTAAGAGATGTCGTTCAGGCGAGCGGCAGCGTTGATGCGGGTGATCCAGAGAGAGCGGATCTCGCGCTTCTTGTTGCGGCGATCACGATACTGATACTGCAGGGAGTGCTGGACCTGCTCTTTAGCATGCTTGTAAGTACGCGAAGCGGCACCGTAGTAACCCTTCGCACGGTGCATAACGGTACGGCGCTTCTTCTTGGCGGCAACAGCGCGCTTAATACGTGCCATGTTCTATCAACTCCTAGACGGTAAAACGAAAAACGGGAACGCGAACTTAGGCGAGACGCGACTTGATGACCTTGCGGTCGGCAGCGGCGATCTCGGTCTCCTGACGGAAGCCACGCTTACGCTTGGTGGACTTCTTGCTCAGGATGTGGCTCTTGAAAGCCTTGGCGCGCATAAGCTTGCCGGTACCAGTCTTGCGGAAACGCTTCTTGGTGCCGCTGTGGGACTTCATCTTAGGCATGAAATACTCCTTAATCGGTTACAGAACACTAGTTACTTGGTATCGCTTGCCGCTTTATCCTCATCGAAGGCGCCCTTAATCGGGGCGAGCAGCATAAGCATGTTACGGCCTTCCATCTTAGGCTTGGACTCGACCGTAGCGTAAGGCTTGAGATCCTCGGCGAGACGCTCGAGAACGTTAAGACCCTGCTCCGGGTGAGCCATCTCACGGCCGCGGAACATGATGGTGATCTTAACGCGTGCGCCCTTCTTGAGGAAACGCAGAACGTGGCCCTTCTTGGTCTCGTAATCGCCAACGTCGATCTTGGGTCGGAACTTCATTTCCTTGACCTCGACCTTGGACTGGTTCTTACGAGCGGCCTTGGCCTTCATGGCCTGCTGGTACTTGAACTTACCGTAGTCCATGACCTTGCAGACCGGCGGCTCCGCGTTGGGAGCGATCTCGACCAGGTCGAGACCCTGATCGTCAGCGACGCGCTGGGCATCGCGGATGGCGAACAGGCCGAGCTGAGAGCCATCGACGCCAATCAAACGGCACGAAGATGCAGTGATCTCGTCGTTTATGCGGGTGTCATCAGACTTAGCTATTTTCCCTACCTCCATTCATAAAAAAATAACCCGGCGCTTCTTTGCAACCAGGTCGTACACATAGACATCCTCGGTGTGAGGAAGGGAATCTAGGTTGTATGACCAGTCAGCTGCTCATTGGCGCCAAAAGGTGGGAACCCTCGGGTTCCTCTTTAGGGCATTGCGGGAACAACGCCTTGTGGATAATAACACGCGCAGCGCGTTATCACATTACGTACACGAAAAAGGGGGGAGGCCTTGACCCCCTTGAACGCTCACTTGCATGTATGGTGCCCGAGGCGAGACTCGAACTCGCACGTTGTTGCCAACGGTGGATTTTGAGTCCACTGCGTCTGCCAATTCCGCCACTCGGGCACGTAATGCGTGAGTTAGTTTATCACAGCTTTCTGTTGATTAGTCCGAAAATGGAACTTCGAGCATTTCGATGAGTTCGACCGAACGAAGCATCTCGCGCTGGCGGCACCCGCGTCCGTTAACCGAGGCTTCGCCCATCTGGTTGTCATAGGGATCCTCGCGCATGCCATCGAAAGCAGGCACAAACTCAGCCTGGAATCGATTGTTAGCCACCATACGCCACGGGTCGAGATTGCCAAAGTAGTGACGACGACGCCACTCCTCCCCCATTCTGCGCGCTGAGGAACCAAACGAAACATCGGCGTTAAGCCAACCGGTCTGGGGTGTGAAGAACTCGGCCCAGTCGTGCGGTCCCACCGAATCGGGAGCAACATACAGGCCGCTCTGCCAACGAGCAGGCACGCCCGCGATACGGCACATGGTGATAAACGTGAGCGCCATAACGCCGCAATCGCCGCGGAGCGAGTGTGCACAGTCATCGGCGATGGAGCCCAAAAGCAGATATGGTGGCTGATAGCGATAGTCGATATGTTGCGTCAGATAATCATAGATGGCGCGAGCGCGATCGAGCGAATCCTCGAGCCCGTCAATAACACGCTCCGTCACCTGTCGCAGATTCGGCGTAAACGCAATGTGCGGACGGTCCTCGGAGGTGTCCTCGGGCGGGGGCGCGTCCATACAGGGATGCGATGGGAGCGCGCCACCATAGATATCGCAATAGGCGGCATCGATGTGATAACGATAGGTCACCGAAAATGAATGTTCAGTCGAAGATGTCCAGGAGACAGTACGAGCCGAAACGTTCTCAGAGGCAACAGTGCCCTCCGACGTCATATCGAGAACCTCGACATGAGACTGTTGGCGACAGGCGGCGGCAACGGGCAGCCACGCGCGAACAGTCTCTCCCTCCAGAGCCCCAGGGACAGACACGGACGCCTTAAGCGTGATGAGGCGACTCAACCCGTTTTGCGACTCCATCTCCTTGAGCATCTGGTTGCGAAGCGCAATTCCGTCCGTAGAATCGGGACGCAGACCCGGAACCTCCCTGGGGTACACGCGAAGCGAATCGAGGAAGTTATCGAGAACAAACAGCTCGCCATCGATAAAGCGCCAGTCAATTCGCTTACGATTAA
The DNA here is from genome assembly GCA_900556675.1 of uncultured Collinsella sp. Taxonomy (GTDB): domain Bacteria; phylum Actinomycetota; class Coriobacteriia; order Coriobacteriales; family Coriobacteriaceae; genus Collinsella. The sequence goes on along the minus strand of USQE01000046.1, from coordinate 4,565 downwards.
TCAGGTCATCAAACTGCTCTACGGTAAACTCAGGCCACTCCTCGCGAATCATCGCAATAGCCAGATCACGCGACACCGAAAAATGAAGCGGCGTCTCGAGCATGCGATACCGCTCGGCACGAACGCAGGCTGCCAGGGAAGGCTCAGGATTCTGCTCCAAAAGGCGATCGCAGGCAGCAACAGCCCGCGTCAAATAGCCGGCATCCTTGAGACGAAGAATCTCGGGCGGCAGTTCAATATCGAGATGACGAAAGTCATCGCAGCAAACATCAACAGAGCAACCAACAGGACCCTCGTCAATAACCTTCCCATCCGAAGGCAGCACATCAATAACAGCCATACCAAACTCCAAGTCATTAGAACTCTTGAAGCCCATTGTAGCGAGATAAAAAAGAAAGCCCCAATAAAGGAACCCTCAACACCGATAAACGGTACCTATTAAAAATGAATTCAGCCCAGTAACCCTGCGGCGTTAAACGAAGGAAGCCCCGTCTCCCGGAACTGTTTCCTTGGCGCGACTTCTGGCGAAGCCAGGTGAGCGCAAAGGAAACAGTGTAGGGGGACGGGGCTTCCGGCGGGAAGTTTAGCGACGCTTACGCCTTGTTGACGGAGCCAAACTCCTCCATGAGCTCCTTGGTGCGGGCAACGATGTTGTCGCGTCCAGGCTTGAGGAGCTTGCGGGGATCAAAGCCCTTGCCCTGCTGATCCTTGCCAGCCTCGATGTACTCGCGGACGCCCTTGGCGAAGACGAGCTGCAGGTCGGTGTTGACGTTGATCTTGGAGATACCCAGGGAGATGGCCTTCTTGATCTGATCCTCGGGGATGCCGGTACCACCGTGCAGAACGAGGGGCAGGTCGCCGGTCTGAGCCTTGATCTCGCCCAGACGCTCGAAGGAAAGGCCAGCCCAGTCGGCGGGATACACGCCGTGGATGTTGCCGATGCCGCAGGCGAGGAAGTCGACGCCCAGGTCAGCAATCTGCTTGCACTCAGCAGGGTCAGCGAGCTCGCCGTTGGAGGTCACGCCGTCCTCGGTGCCGCCGATGCCGCCGACCTCGGCCTCGATGGACATGCCCTTGGAGTGGGCAAGCTCAACGAGCTCCTTGGTGCGGTCGAGGTTAAGCTGGAAGGTCTCCTCGTGAGAGCCGTCATACATGATGGACGTGAAGCCGGCCTCGATGCACTTGAAGCAGTCCTCGTAAGAACCGTGATCGAGGTGAAGGGCGACGGGAACGGTAACGCCCGTGGCCTCGACGGCAGCCTTGACCATGTCGGCGCAGACCTTGAAACCGCCCATCCACTTAGCGGCACCAGCGGTGCACTGAAGGATCAGCGGAGACTTGGCCTCCTCGGCGGCCTGGAGAATAGCCAGGGTCCACTCGAGGTTGTTGGTGTTGAAGGCACCGAGAGCGTACTTGCCGGCCTCGGCCTTCTTGAGCATGTCTGCTGCGTTGACGAGCATAAAAGAAACCTCCTGTAAGGTTGCTCCGATAACGCCTGAGATTTTACCACGGCGTACCCGAGCATAAACGTTCGTTTGTTCACGAATATCGTCCAAACAGACTTTTTTTGACCGTTTGCCCTACGGAATCGACCCGTTGGGGAAAAATAGCTTGACGTTTGGACGCTTCTCGTGCTTCAGGAGCTGACTATAAAGCTACGCCTGCATGAAAGGGTTCTGCATGAGCTCGCGTGCCATGGTGGTCGAATCGCCATGGCCGGTTAGGCAAACGGTATCGGGCGGGAGAAGCCGGGCGAGCTTGGAGAGCGAGCGCAGAATCGCCGCTTCGTCTCCTCCAGAAAGATCGGTGCGGCCGTGGCTGCCCGGGAATAGTGTGTCGCCCACAAAGGCAATGTTCCCCTGCTCGGTGGCAGCAAACAAGACGATCCCGCCCGGCGTATGCCCTGGCGTCTCGATCACCTGCAGGCAGATATCGCCCACCTCGATAGCATCGCCTTCGGCGAGCAGGCGCGTCGGCTCCCCGGGGTCAGGCGTCTCAATGCCCCACATAGCTCGCTGTTCCTCGATGTTCGCATGCGGCACCGCCACATCCTTGGCACACAGCTCGTACAAGGCGTCAGCGCCAACGGCGGCCCGAACCCCGGCTACACCGCCAACATGATCGGCATGACCGTGCGTGCAGACGGAACCGAGCACATACACGCCAGGGTGTTCGGCTCGGATGTGCGCAACGAGGCTTTCGCCTTCCCAAGCGGGATCGATAATCAAGCATTCGCCACTCGAAATAACGGCGTAACTGTTGGTCTGGATGGGCCCGTTTACAAGCACCTCAATCGAAGCCGTACCCCGAGGGGTTAAGTCCAAAGCCGCAGCGTCCATGTGTGCGCCCTCCTTCTATAAACGTCGAGGCATCAAACGATGCCCCGAACGTAGCCAATATCATTACTGTCGCGCGCTCGTCACGCCTATACGCGACGCTTGAGCTGAGCCCCGCCCTCGCCAGGCATCAAACGGCGTGCATCGTAGACCGAGTCGACGCTGCTAATCGATGCCAGCAGCGGATCCAGACCACTCGCGTCCGAGATCTCGACCATAAAACGCAGGGTCGCAATACCTTCGCGGTTGGTCGAGGTGGCGGCGGAAAGGATGTTGCCACCTGCATCGCCAATGGCGATGGTGACGTCCTTGAGCAGACCCATACGATCCAGGCACTCGACCACGATCTCGACCTGGAAAAGCGTATCGGCGGCGCCATCCCACTCTACGTCAATCATGCGCTCGGGGTGCTCCATGAGGCCCTTGACGTTGGGGCAGTTGGCGCGATGCACCGAAACGCCACGACCGCGCGTGATGAAGCCGACGATGTCGTCGCCCGTCACGGGGTTACAGCAATGAGCCAGACGGACCAGCAGGCCGCTGTTGCTCTCGCCCTTGACGATAATGCCGTTACTGGCGCTCTTACCGCGCTTTTGCGATTTGCGGTTGGATCCGCGGGCAGGCTGCTTTACGACCTCGGCGATAGCCTCGGCCTTGGTGAGCTGTTCCTCGGGCTTGGGGTCCAAGATTTGCTCGACCTTATTGCCCACAGCGCGCGGGGCGACCTTGCCCGCGCCAACGGCTGCAAAAAGGTCCTCGAGCTGCTTGAAGTTAAACTGCTCCGCCACGGCGTTGAGCGCACGCGTGGATCGCGGCGTAGAGATGCCATACCCGCGCTTGCGCAGGTCCTTAGCCAGTATATCGCGGCCGGCAGCAGCGTCATCGTCTTTGGTCGCGGCGGCGAAGTAACGGCGAATCTTTGACTTGGCCGAAGGCGTCTTGACGATCTTGAGCCAATCACGCGACGGCTTGGAACTCTTGTTGGTCAGGATTTCAACGCGGTCGCCCGTCTTGATCTCGTGCGTGAGCGGGGCCACCGCACCGTTGATCTTAGCGCCGACACAGTGGTTGCCCACCTCGGTGTGAACGGCGTAGGCAAAGTCGAGCGGCGTGGAGCCGGCACGAAGCGCCATGACCTCGCCCTTGGGCGTGAAGACAAAAATCTCCTGGTCAAACAAGTCGACCTTCAGCGAGTGCAGGTATTCCTTGGCATCGGTGATCTCGTCTGACGCCGCCCAGTCGAGTGAGTGCTTGAGCCAGTTAATCTGGTCGTCCAGACGCTGCGCATCGTTGGTCTTGGAGGCAGACGATCCGCCCGACTTCTTGTACAGCCAGTGGGCGGCGATGCCGTACTCGGCCTGCTCGTGCATCTCATAGGTTCGAATCTGAATCTCGAGCGGGCGGGCCGTGGGGCCGATAACCGTCGTATGAAGCGACTGGTAGTTATTGACCTTGGGCATAGCGATATAGTCTTTAAAACGACCGGGCATGGGATGCCACAAGGTATGCACGGCACCAAGCGTGGAATAGCAATCGCGCACCGAATGAGTGATGACGCGCAGCGCCACCAGGTCGTAAATCTCGGAGAACTCCTTGCCCTTGCGCTTCATCTTTTGATAGATGGACCAATAGTGCTTGGAACGACCGTTGATCTGAAAGTCCTCAAGACCAATGCGATTGAGTTCATCGGTGAGCGTCTTGATGGTCTCGGCCAGATAACGCTCGCGAACCTCGCGCGACTCGGCTACCATGCGCGCGATGCGCTGGTAGGCATCGGGCTCCAAGTAGAAGAAGGACAGGTCCTCAAGCTCCCACTTGATAGAGCTCATGCCCAGGCGGTCGGCCAGAGGCGCGTATACGTCCATGGTCTCGCGCGCCTTAAACAGACGGCGGTCCTCGCGCAGGGCGGCAAGCGTGCGCATGTTATGCAGGCGGTCGGCGAGTTTGACGATGATGACGCGGATGTCCTTGGACATGGCAAGGAACATCTTGCGCAGCGTGAGGGCCTGCTTCTCGTCCATGCTGTCGACTTCGATGTTGGTGAGCTTGGTCACGCCATCGACGAGCTCGGCCACCGTATCGCCAAACAGGCCGGAAACATCGGTAAGCGAGGTCTCGGTATCCTCGACGGTATCGTGCAACAGCGCGGCGCACACCACATCGCAGTCCATCTTGAGGTCGGCCAGAATGATAGCTACCTCGACGGGATGGTTAATGTACATCTCGCCC
>USQE01000045.1 GCA_900556675.1 uncultured Collinsella sp. | reverse complement strand
TGAAGTATATCACGATCATCCCGCGCGGTCAGGCCGGCGGCTTCACGCTGTTCCGCCCGCAGGACGACAAGAGCTTCCGCTCGCGCAGCGAGATGTTTGAGGACATCGTCGTCGCGCTCGGCGGGCGCATCGCCGAGAAGATCTTCCTTGACGACATCTCCACCGGCGCTTCCGGCGACATCCAGCAGGCGACGCACACCGCCCGCAACATGGTCACCGTGTACGGCATGAGCGACCGTCTCGGCCCCATCAGCTTCGATTCCTCGGGCCACAGCATCTTCATCGGCCGCGACTTCGGCCAGACGAAGAGCTATTCCGAAGAGACCGCCGCCATCATCGACGAAGAGGTCAAGCACATCTTCGATCAGGCGTATGCCAAGTGCGAGGCGCTGCTGCGTGAGCACGCCGAGGGGCTCATCTGTCTGAGCGGCTGCGTCGCGGGCGACATTCCGCGCGCGATCCTGCGCGGCGATTATGAGGCTGCCAAGGCGCGCGCCGTGGAGCTGCAGGCGCTGTTCGGCGAGGGGAACTTCTACCTCGAGCTGCAAAACCACCGCATGACCGACGAGGCGCGCGTGCGCGCGGCGCTGCTGCGCATCCACCGGGAGACGGGCATCCCGCTCGCGGCGACGAACGACGTGCACTATATCAAAAAGCAGGATGCCTACGATCAGGACGTGCTGCTGTGCATCCAGACCGGGCAGACGCTCGACAGCCCCGAGCGCCTGCGCTTTCCGAACGACGAGTTCTACCTCAAGAGCGAGGCGGAGATGCGCGCGCTCTTTGACGAATATCCGGACGCCGTGGAAAACACGCAGCGCATCGCAGACCGCTGCCGGTTTGATTTCACCTTCGGGCACTATCACCTGCCGCGTTTCCTGCTCCCGGAGGGGGAGACGGACGCCGACGCCTATCTCACGAAGCTGTGCGAGCGCGGCTTTACCCGCCGCTACGGCGACCGGCCGGAGGTGCACGGGCGCATGGAGTACGAGCTCGATATGATCCGGCGCATGGGCTTTGTGGACTATTTTCTCATCGTCAGCGATTTCATCGGCTACGCCAAGCGCCAGCGCATCCCCGTCGGTCCCGGGCGCGGGAGCGCCGCCGGGAGCGTCGTGTCCTACTGCCTCGGCATCACGGACGTCGATCCCGTGCAGTATAACCTCTACTTTGAGCGCTTTCTCAACCCCGAGCGCGTGAGCATGCCGGATATCGACGTGGACTTCTGCGTGCAGCGGCGCGGGGAAGTGATCGACTACGTCATCCGCAAATACGGCGCCGACCATGTGGCGCAGATCGTCACCTTCGGCACGATGGCGGCGCGCGCCGCCGTGCGCGATGTCGGCCGTGTGATGGGTATGCCGTACCAGGACGTGGATAAGGTGGCCAAGCTGATTCCTACTGAACTGAAAATGACGCTGAACCATGCGCTGGAGGTTTCGCCGGACCTGAAAGCAATGTATGACGCTGAACCCCAGGTGCATGAGCTGATCGATACCTCGCTGAAAGTGGAGGGCATGCCGCGTCACGCTTCCACTCATGCGGCGGGCGTTGTGATTACCCGCGAACCGGCTACCGAGTATGTGCCGCTTTCCACCAATGATGGTCTGCCGGTTACCCAGTTCAACATGGTGGAAATTGAGCGCCTTGGCCTGCTCAAGATGGACTTCTTGGGCCTGCGCACGCTGACGGTTATCTCCAAGGCCAAGGCAAACATCAAAAAGAACTTCGGCATCGACATCAAAGAGGAAGAGATCCCCTTTGACGATCCCGAGATCTTTAAGCTCATGGGTTCCGGCCACACTGCCGGCGTCTTCCAGGTCGAGTCCGCCGGCATGACGGCCACGATCAAGAATATGAAGCCCACCGAGTACAAGCACGTCGTGGCATTGATCGCTCTATACCGCCCGGGCCCGCTGGGCGCCGGCATGGTTTCGTCCTACATCAACCGTATGAACGGCAAGGAGCCGGCCGTCTCCTACGACGACCGCCTGGACGACATCCTGGGCGAAACCTACGGCACTATGGTCTACCAGGAGCAGGTTATGCTCATCTCCGTCGAGATGTGCGGCTTCTCCAAGGGCGAATCGGACTCGCGTATCCGTAAGCCCGTGGCTAAGAAAAAGATCAAGCTGCTCACGTCGACGGTGCTCCACTGGGAGGATGGCTCGGACGAGACCACCTACGACCACTGGATGAACGGCGCTATCAAGAACAACTACACGCGCGAGGTCGCCCAGAAGATTTGGGACGATGTTCTCGAGTTCGCATCTTACGCCTTTAACAAGTCGCACTCCGCTGGCTACGCCATCCTGGTTATGCAGACGGCGTGGCTCAAGGCGCACTATCCGCACGAGTACATGGCGGCCGTTCTGACGTCCTACACGGGCAAGACCGACAAGATCGTGCATTACGTCTCGGCGTGCCGTCACGACGGCATCCCCGTGCTGTCGCCAGATGTCAACGAGTCCGGCACCGAGTTCACGGCTACCAAGGAGGGCGTGCGCTTTGGTCTGGCCGGCATTCGAGGCGTGGGTACCGGCGTGGCGCAGGCGATTATCGCTGAGCGCGAGGCAGGCGGTCCGTTTAAGACGCTGCACGACTTTGTCGAGCGCGTGGACTCGAGCCAGGCCAACCGTCGCGTGATCGAATCGCTCATCAAGGCAGGCGCCTTCGACTCCACGGGCTATCCACGCCGCCAGATGATGCACTTTGTGGACAAGAACAACCCCGAGAACATCATCGACGCCGCGGTAAAGCGCCAGAAGGATCGCGCGAGCGGCCAGACGTCGTTCTTCGATATGTTTGGCGACGTTGAGGGCTCGGGCTTTGAGGTGAGCGTGCCCGATCCGGATGGCCAGGAGTGGGACCGCCACCTTAAGCTGAGCCAGGAGAAGGAGGTTCTGGGCATCTATGTCTCGGACCACCCGCTGCGCCCGTTTGAGTATGCACTTAGCAAAGCGCGCGACTTCTCGTTCTCGCAGATCGACACCGGCTACGAGGTGCAAAACCCCACGGGCGGTACCATCAACCAGGAGATTCCCGAGGGCAAGGCGCTGTGGTGGGCCGGTATGGTCTCGAGCGTGTCCAAGCGCGTGACCAAAAACGGCGACCCCATGGGCATCGTGCAGCTCGAGGACATGGAAGGCGAGGCCACCGTCGTGGTGTTCCCCAAGACCTATAAAGAGGCCGAGGGGTACCTGTACGGCGAGGTCGATCCCGAGACCGGTGCACAGCTGTCCGATGCGTTTGTGCGCATTAAGGGCAAGCTCGAGCGCTCGGACCGCGGCGACCAGATCATCGCGCAGGAGATTGTGCCGCTTGAGCTCAACGAGGAGAGCAACAAGCCCAAGGTGTTTGAGGTCATGGTGCCCAACAACCGCTTTAGCCAGGGCAATATGGCGCGTCTTGCCACGGTGCTTACCACCAACCCGGGCGGCGACCGCGTGGAGATCTTTATCGAGCAGGTGGACGGGCGCGTACTGCGTGCCGAGGTACCGGCCAAGGTCAACGCACGCTCGATTCCGTTGTTGGCAGAGGCAAAGGCCATCGTGGGCAACCAAGGCAGAGTGACGGTGATCTAAGGGCGACCTTGCTGGTCCGCGCGAGATTGGAGGAAGTGATGGCACAGGGGACGTTTGTGCAGGCGCTTCGTAAGGAGGCGGCGCTCAGCAGTACCTTTATGAAGGGGCGCTCGCTCATGCTCAACGGTGCCGTGCTGTCGTTCGAAGATTCCGGCTCGCGCTTCTCCAAAAACGTGCACATCGAGGGTACAGTGCGCGGCTCGCGCGGCGACCTGTACAAGACGCACGTGGCGCTCGACATGGACGAGCACGAGGTTATCGACTACGATTGCGATTGCCCGGCCGCCTTCCGCTATTCCGGCATGTGCAAGCACGCCATCGCCACGGCGCTAGCGTATCTGGATGCCAGCGGCGCCGAGCCCGTCGAGGGTTTGCGCACGCCGGTCCGCACGTTTACGGTACCGCCCGCACAGTCCAAGCAGCCCGCCCGTCCCGCGCCCACCGCATCTGCGGTCAATCCCAACTTTCCCTTCCCGGCGCCCGTCCCCACGAGCCCAAGCCTTGTGGCGGCGCTTTCCGATCTTTCGGACGCGCGCATGGATGAGCTCGTGGCCATGCGTCGCAAGCTCGCCGGCACCATTGACCCCGATGCGCCCAAAGCGGTGCTGGAGCCCTCGCTGGTGCCGTACTACAATCCGCTGTTTGCCGATCGCTTTAACTGGGCGCTTGAGTTTCGCATTCGCTGCGGTTCGGTGTCCTACGTGGTTAAGGATATCGACGGCATGGCCGATGCCTATGTGCGCGGCGGTACGTTCTCCTATGGTAAGAAGCTTACGTTTGTCCATGTGCCCGAGGCGTTCGATGACGTGTCGACAAAGCTGCTCGACTTTATCGCAATGACGGTCGCCTACCTAGGCGATATTACGAGCTCGCGCTCGGCATCGTATGACTTTGCCCGCAGCGGTTTTGTCGCCGAGCGTCAGTTGCCGGTATCCGAGTATTCCATCGTGTCCGTGCTGGACCTGCTGTGTGGCAGGACCCTGTCCTTTGAGCCTGCTTGGTCGCGGGGGACGACGACGCATCGCGCCTACGAGGTGGCGGTCGAGCCGTCGCCGCAGGGGGAGGGCGAAGTCCCGGCCAAGCGCCCGCCGCTCCTTGCCGCCAAGATTGCACCGGCGGCGGGAGGCAGCTATGACCTGCGCCTTCCGGCCGATATGTACTGCTTTGTCGCTGGTGACGCAGCCTATCTGGTCGATACGCGCCGCGCGCGCCGTACCGACACGGCGTTTGCCCAGCATGCGGCACCGTTCCTGTCGCGCTTGTTGCCCTGCCGCACGCCGGTCCATATCGCCGCCGACCAGGTTGGCGAGTTCTGCCGCATGGCGCTGCCTATCTTGCGCGACTACACCGACCTGACCGCCCCCGACATTCGCGCCGCCGCGCTCGATGCCGTGGCGCCCGAGCCGAGCTTTGCCATGGCGATTGGCGTCGACGATGGCCTTGTGACCTGCAAGATTACAGTGGCCTACGGTGATTGGTCGGCAGATCTCTTTAGTCTTGGTGCTCCGGGTAGTCCTTTCGAAGAGCAACGCCCCGGCGTTCCGCCCCGCGATACGGTGGCGGAGTTTCGCGTTATGGACACGGCGGCCCTGTACTTCGATTTCTACGAGGGCGGCCTGGCGTTTGAGGAGCGCGATGACGAGAGCCTGTTCCACTTGCTGACCGAGGGCCTGTCTGCCCTGTCCGAGCTGGGCGAGGTCATGCTCAGCGACCGCCTGCGCCAGATCTCGGTCCGTCCTGCGCCCAAGCTCTCGGTGCGTGCGACCGTCAAGAACAACTTGCTCGACGTCGAACTGGGCGCAAGCGGCCTTTCGGCGGCAGACCTTGCCATCTACCTCGACTCCTACAAGCGCCACCAGACGTTTGCACGTCTCACATCGGGTGACATCGTTCGCCTGGATGAAGGTGCCCGCGCTGCGTTTGGCCTTGCCGACGACTTGGGCGTCGATGCCGTCGACCTGCTCGATGGCGTGTCGCTTCCCGCGTCGAGCACCCTGTTCGTCGACAGCATGCTTGCGCGCACGCCCGAGCTCGAAGCCGATCGCGACGCTGCATTCCGTCGCACCGTTGAACGCCTGGACACGCTCGGCAAGATGGACTTTACGGTGCCGGCCTCGCTCAAGGCCACACTGCGCGGCTATCAGGTCGACGGCTACCAGTGGCTCGGCTCGCTCGAGCATCTGGGCCTTGGCGGCATTTTGGCCGATGATATGGGTCTGGGCAAAACACTGCAGATGATCGCACATATCCTGGCGCGCGTGGAGGCGGGGGACGCTAAGCCCACGCTCGTGGTATGCCCCGCGTCGCTCGTGTACAACTGGGCTGCCGAGTTGGAGCGCTTCGCTCCCTCGCTTGATGTGTGTGCCATCGTGGGCGCCAAGGCCCAGCGTCGCGTGCAAATTGCCGGTGCCGCCGAGCACAACGTGGTCGTGACGTCGTATGACCTCATGCGTCGCGACATCGACGAATATGTCGAGCAGGACTTTGCCCGCGTAGTGCTCGACGAGGCCCAGTACATTAAAAACCCGCTCACGCAGGTGGCGCGCGCCGCCAAGCGCCTGCCGGCCGGCGTGCGCTTTGCCTTGACGGGAACGCCCATCGAAAACCGCCTGTCCGAGCTTTGGAGTATCTTCGACTTTTTGATGCCGGGTCTTCTGGGCACGCGCGACTCATTTGCCAAGCGCTTTGAGAGTCCCGTCGAACATGCCGAGGGCGACAGTGCCGCTCGTCTGCAGGCGCTCGTGTCGCCGTTTGTGCTGCGTCGCGTCAAGGAAGATGTGGTGGCCGACCTGCCCGAGAAGATCGAGGATACGGTGATGGCGCAGCTTGCCGGCGAACAGCGCAAGCTCTACCTGGCCAACCAAGACCGCATCGCCCAGCAGGTGCAGCACCGCGAGGCCGGGGAGTTTAAGAAAGATAAGCTCAAGGTGCTCGCCGAGCTCACCAAGCTGCGCCAGATCTGCTGCGACCCGCGTCTTCACTACGAGGATTACAAGGCGGGGAGCGCCAAGCTCGATACGTGCATGGAGCTCGTGCACGGCGCACTCGACGGCGGGCATCGCATCCTGTTGTTCAGCCAGTTTACGGGTATGCTCGATATCATCGGCAAGCGCCTGTCTAAGGAGGACATCGCCTTCCTTAAGCTCACGGGCGCTTCGTCTAAGGAGAGCCGCGCCAAGATGGTTGCGCAGTTCCAGGCAGGCGAGGTGCCGGTGTTCTTGATTTCGCTCAAGGCGGGCGGTGTTGGCCTTAATTTGACGGCTGCCGACGTGGTCATCCACTACGACCCGTGGTGGAACGTGGCCGCGCAGGACCAGGCGACCGATCGCGCCCACCGCATTGGCCAGCAGCACACCGTGACCGTGTACAAGCTCATCGCCAAGGACACGATCGAGGAGCGCATTATGCAGATGCAGGAGTCCAAGCGCGATCTGGTTAACAGCGTGCTCGGCGGCGATGGCATCTCATCGGCACTGTTCACGCGCGAGGATGTTCTGGCACTGCTCGGTGGCGACGGTCGCTAGCTGCGCACGGGATGGGGGCTGCCGGGTCGGGCCAGGTCGCCGGTTCGTCCCGGCCCGACCGCATGCCTCACCCGTTATGTGTTCATTTGCCATGCCGTGGATGGTTCGCCTACCTTTGGGCATAAGAAGCATTAGGAATATTGGCACATCAGCAAAGGAGAACATCATGGCGAAATTCTTTAAGGACTCCGACGGCAAGCTCGTTGCCGCCCTTGGCGACGGCGTTGCGACCCCTGCCGGCTGCACGGAGCTGACGGCAAACACCGAGGATGCGGCGCACGAGAAGCACGTGCCTGTTGTCGAGATCGAGCGCGACGGCCACGTCATTCGCGCGCGCGTGGGCTCGACGGAGCACCCCATGCTGCCCGAGCACTACATCGAGTGGATCGCGCTTGAGGCCGAGGGCCGCCTGGAGGTCCATTACCTTGAGCCCGGCATGAAGCCCACGACGTTTTTCGCTGGCGGTTCCAAGACCGGTACCGTCTATGCCTACTGCAACCTGCATGGGCTGTGGTCCGCGACG
>USQE01000044.1 GCA_900556675.1 uncultured Collinsella sp. | reverse complement strand
GGCGTTGGGCTGTAGTCGATACTTTGGGATGGATTGTGCTTTGGGTTGGGGCGGGGCTTTGAGATGAGGGCGGAACTTTGGGATGAGGGGTTTACTTAGTTGAAGAGGGGTTTTATGGCTGATAGGTAGTCTTTGGCTACGTCGGTTTTTTCTGCTTGGAAGTTGTGCCAGGCCCACCATTGGACGGTGGCTACGAAGCTTGAGGCTATGTGGTGTAGTAAGAAACTGCGGTCCATGGTGCCGGCGGGGCCGTTTGGGTCGGTAGGGACGGTTTCGGCTGCTCGGGCCATGATGGTCTTGCGGAGGCTGTCGGCGAAGATGCGTGAGCCGGCGCCGGCTACGAGGGCTCGAACGCCCTGGCGGCGCTCCCAGAGGTTGTTGAGGATATGCTCGACCTGCACGAGTGGGTCGTCGAGCGGTGTGCCATCGTCGTCGAGAGCGTGGGTGCAGATGTCGCTCACGAGCTCGGACAGTAGGTCGTCTTTGCTCTTAAAGAGACCGTAGAATGTCGCGCGGCCTACGTGAGCGCGCGCGATGATGTCGCCGACGGTGATCTTGCCATAGTCCTCTTCGCGCAGAAGCGCGGAGAACGCCGAGACGATCGCGGCGCGGCTTTTGGCCTTGCGGGCATCCATGGCTATGCGTCCGCGTGAACGAGCAGGCAGCGGACCGTGCCGGAGCAACCCTCGTAGGGGCGTTTGCCGGCGCCGTAGCCGACGGCTTCGATGCGGTAGCGTGAGGGCGGTTGGTCGGACGTGCGCAGCGCGGTGACGATGGCGGCGCCCGTTGGCGTCACGAGCTCGCCGGCGACCGGTGCAGGCGTGAGGGCGATATTGCCCGCCTGACACAGGTTGACGACAGCGGGGACGGGAATGGGCATGAGACCGTGGGCGCAGTGGATGGTTCCGTGGCCCTCGGAGAGCGACTCGACCACGATATCCTCAATACCCAGGTCGTCGAGGCAGATGGCGACAGAGCAGACGTCGACGATGGAGTCGACGGCGCCCACCTCGTGAAACAGGACGGTGTCGGGCGTTTTGCCGTGAGCCTTTGCCTCGGCATCAGCGAGTGCGGAAAAAATGGCGAGGGCACGACGCTTGGCACCATCGCTTAGCTGCGAGCCATCGATGATGGCGGTGACGTCCGCCAAAGAACGGTGGTGATGGTGATGGGCGTGATGATGGTCCTCATGGCCATGACCGTTGCCCTCATGGCCATGCTCGTGGCAGTGCTCGTGTTCGTGCTCGCCATGATCATGATGGTGGTGCTCGTGCGTGTGCTCGGCAGCTGCTTCGTTGCCGTAGAGCCAGGCCATATCGTGATCGTGGTTCTCGAGGCCCTCTGCAAGCTGGACGTCGAAATCGCAGGCGTCGATGCCATGCTTGTTTACGCGCGTTACAGCGATCGAAAAGCCGTCGACCGGCAGCGTGGCGAGCTGTTCGCGCAGGTGCTCCTCGCTGGCGCCCAGGTCGAGCAGGGCCGCGACGGTCATATCGCCGCTGATGCCCGAAGTGCCGTCGATGATAAGCGTGTGCTGATGGTTGGACATGGAATGCTCCTTAACGGGCGCAGGATGTGCCGGCGCTCAGATGATTGATAAGACTTGCCTGGTAGGCGGCACCAAAGCCGTTATCGATATTGACGACCGATACGCCGCTGGCACAGGAGTTGAGCATGGCGAGCAGCGCGGCTACGCCTCCAAAATTTGCGCCGTAGCCCACGCTGGTGGGAACGGCGATGACCGGACAGCTCACCAGACCGCCGATAACGCTCGCCAACGCGCCCTCCATGCCGGCGATGGCAATGACCACCTGTGCCTGGGCGAGTTCCTCGGCATGCGCGAGCAGGCGGTGCAGGCCGGCGACGCCTACGTCGTAGAGGCGGTCGACCTCGTTGCCATAGAACTCGGCCGTCAACGCGGCTTCTTCGGCGACGGGCAGGTCGCTCGTGCCGGCGCAGGCGACAACGATGCGTCCGTTGCCGGTAGGGGAGGGCTTGCCGCCCACGAGGGCGAGCTGGGCGTCCGGGACATACCCCAGGTCGATGTCGTTGCCGAGAAGCTCAGCGGTGTGCGTGGCTTTTTCGGCATCCAGGCGCGTGACCAGGATGCGCTCCTGACCGGCATCGCGCAGCGCTTCGATAATGGCGGCGATCTGCTCGGCGGTTTTACCGGCACCGTAGACAACCTCGCCGGCTCCCTGGCGTACCCCGCGTGAAAGATCGAGCTGTGCAAAGCCCAAATCGGCGGTTGGCGCCGTCTGGATGCGCGTGAGGGCGACTGCCGGAGTGACTGCTCCGCCGGCAACATCGCTCAGCAATTGCTCAAGATCTTGCTTATCCATCTATGTTCCCTTCGACGGCGCAAAGTCTAGCACTCAAAGGGTATGTTTCCGAACACTAAGACAAAATTGTTCGGAAACTATAGGACAGACTGATTCAATTGTTAGACGGATCGGCTAGTCACGCAGGATGATGTCCATGGCGAGCATGAGGTTGCGCTCGTCGATGGCAAACGGGGCGGCTTCGCGCGTCTTGGGCTTGGCGCAAAACGCGATGCCCGTGCCCGCGGCCTGAATCATGGGGATGTCGTTGGCGCCGTCGCCGATTGCGACGGTATGGGCCATATCGACACCGCACTCAACCGCCCAATCCAGCAGCTGGATGAGCTTGGACTCCTTGGTCACAATGTCGGCAGCCAACTTACCGGTGAGCTTGCCGTCCACGACCTCCAGGCGGTTGGCCAGGCAAAAATCGATACCCGCGGCAGCCACGATCTTATCGGCGACCTCGTGGAAGCCGCCGCTCACCACGCCGACCTTCCAGCCCTTGCTGTGTGCCGAGCGCACAAGCTCCAGCGCGCCGGGGGTAAACGTCACGCGCGCAAAGGTGCGCTCGAACACACTCTCGTCCAAGCCGGCAAGCAGCCCCACGCGCTCCTCGAGCGCCTGCTTAAAGTCGAGCTCGCCGCGCATGGCGCGCTCAGTGATCTTCGCCACTTGCTGGCCTACGCCGGCCTCCTCGCCCAACAGGTCGATGACCTCCTGGTTGATGAGCGTGGAGTCGATATCCATAACGATGAGGCGTGCAGTCATGGCGGGCCTTTCCGAGTGCAGTTGTATTGGGGCACATTGTCGCACGCGGCGCGCCTTGGCGACGGCCACGGTGCGTCAATTGTTTCGTCTCCGTCAAGTCTTTGGGCAGGAGCTACTTTTCCGCGGCACATCGACACAGGTGCGATAAGATAGAACGCCATGTCTGGCTGCGCGGTTTACGCAGGCTGGGCAAATCTGTACGACGCCGCCCGGAACGACACGGGGCGGCACAGATCCATAAAGGAGGATCACTGGTATGAGCCAGACCCGTCCCATCGACGAGCATTCCATGCACACCCGTACCTGCGGCGAGCTTCGCCGCGAGAACGTGGGCGAAGAGGTCACCCTCACCGGTTGGGTGAGCCGTCGCCGCGACCACGGCGGCCTTATCTTCTGCGATCTTCGCGACCGCGAGGGCATCACGCAGCTCACCTTCGACCCCGAGCACTCCGACGGCGACGCCTTTAAGATCGCCGAGACCATGCGTCCCGAGTGGCCCATCAAGATCCACGGCGTCGTGCGCTCCCGTGGCGAGGAGACCACCAACACCAAGCTCGCGACCGGCGAGATCGAGGTCCTGACCGACCACGCCGAGGTTCTCAACACGTCCGTCACCCCGCCGTTCCAGATCGAGGACGGCATCGAGACCAGCGAGGACACCCGTCTGCGTTATCGCTATCTGGACCTCCGCCGTCCCGAGATGATGGCCAACCTCAAGCTGCGCTCCGACTTTACCTTTGCCATTCGCGAGGCGCTGCACAACCGTGAGTTCATGGAGGTCGAGACGCCCTCCCTGTTTAAGTCCACGCCCGAGGGCGCCCGCGACTTCATCGTTCCCAGCCGTATTCAGCCGGGCAACTTCTACGCTCTACCGCAGTCCCCGCAGCTCCTGAAGCAGCTGCTCATGGTCGGTGGCGTCGAGCGCTACTATCAGGTTGCAAAGTGCTTCCGCGACGAGGACCTGCGTGCCGACCGCCAGCCCGAGTTCACCCAGGTCGATATCGAGATGTCCTTCGTGGACCAGAACGACGTCATGAGCGCGCTCGAGGAGGTCCTGGCCGACGCCTTCGGCCGCATGGGCGTCGAGATGCCCACGCCGCTGCGTCGTATGGACTACTGGGAGGCCATGGACACCTATGGCTCCGACAAGCCCGATACCCGCTATGGCATGCACCTGGTCGACCTGACCGACATCTTCGCCAACTCCAAGTTCAAGGTCTTTGCGACTGCCGCAAACGAGGAGGGCTCTGTCGTCAAGGCCATCAACGCCAAGGGCGCCGGCGCCTGGGCACGTGCCAAGATCGATAAGCTTGCCGGCGTGGCCTCCACGTTTGGCGCCAAGGGCCTGGCCTGGATCGCATTCCGCGAGGACGGCTCCATCAACAGCCCCATCGTCAAGTTCTTCTCGGACGAGGAGATGGCGGCTCTGCGCGAGCGCATGGACGTCGAGCCCGGCGACCTTGTGATGTTCGCCGCCGGCCCGCGCCTGCTCTCCGACGAGATCCTGGGCGGCATGCGTTCTCACATGGCCAACGCACTCGAGATCAAGCGCGAGGGCCACGACTTCCTGTGGGTCGTCAACTTCCCGCTGTTCCACTGGGATGAGGACCGCAAGGCCTATGCCGCCGAGCACCAGCCCTTCACCCTGCCGACCGAGACCGACATCGCCAAGATCGAGGCCGACCCGTTGGCAGCCGGTTCTTGCACCTACGACTTTGTCATGGACGGCTTTGAGGCCGGCGGCGGCGGTATGCGTATCCACAACGCCGAGATGCAGATGTCCATGCTCAAGCTCCTGGGCTTTACCGAGGAGCGCGCCGAGTCTCAGTTTGGCTTCCTCATGGAGGCCCTCAAGTTTGGTGCGCCCCCGATGGGCGGTTTCGCTCTGGGCCTGGACCGCGTGTGCATGCTGCTCACCGGTTCCGACTCCATCCGCGACGTCATGGCGTTCCCCAAGACGGCCAGCGGCTCCGACCTTATGTCGGGCGCTCCGAGTGCCGTTAGCGGCGCCCAGCTCAAGGACGTCAGCCTGCGCCTGATGTAGGCGAGCGGCTACATATTGCCTGTAACGAGGGAAGGACGCGTGCCTTCCCTCGTTTTTTATGCGTGGGTGTTGCGAGGGCATAGGTTGACCGGGCGTCGCGGAAACTACGACCCGGAATTTGGCTCCAAAACGGGATACGCTTTCCCGGTGGCATCTCTAGCGGAAACTGCATCCAGGAATGAGCTCTCGGAACGGGACACGCTTTCCCATCGGGGCTTCAAACGGAAACCGTGTTCCGGAATTGAGCCTCAGGGTGGGACGCATTTTCCGGTAGAGGCCTGGGACGGAAGGCGTGTCCCAGAATCCGGCTAATCCGATGGCCAGGTGGTTGAGCGAGCGGGCTCCGAGGCTCCATTACTGAAAATTCATTTGTTAAACCTGGCAACCGTGGGTAGAATAAAGTCGACGGCAGCCCAAGGGTGATAGCTGGGCAGCGCCGTTACTTAGTTCAAGGGGTCAATGCCTTAACGGCGTCGACCCCTCTTCTTTTGCTTCGTACGCTGCTTAAGTGCCTCGGAAAGTCCGATAAGCGCCGTGAGGAGCGAGACCAAAGCGGTCAGGAGCTTCACGAAATCAATCAGATCGGTCATGGGCATCACCTCCCGTCGCATGGAGGGCGCTGCCCGGCACATGGAACTGCCGTCAACAACTGCCATTCTATCAAAGCGCGGTCATAAATACGAATATATGTTCGATAATAACAGCAACGTGATTCCCTCGAATAGCAGCCTTTCGTAAGGGCGGCAGAAGACGACGCTGGGCGATTGGGGATAGACGCGCAGGTCTTCGTCACCGAAAGCCCGTTTGATTAACCAGCCCTCTGTAGGTACACTGCATATTGATGGGCCCGGGATGACCGCTGATTCAAGTCACCGGGCCTAAATCTTTTTCATGCATTTGAATAGAGCGGGCGACTCTCTTGGGGCCGTCTGCATGGCGTGCGACCGGCGCATGGCGTTGCACCCCGCTTTTGTGTCCGCACGGGCGCCTATCCTTACGGCAATGTAGCCACCTATGTAGCAAGCGGCAGTTGACGGAGAGAGGCCGTAACCGTGTCAGCTGAAAAGACGCCGTGTATCTCGGCTATCGATACGACGAACTTTGCGCGCCAGATTGTGCTGGACTTTGAGTTTGCGCCGGTGCCAAAGCAGCGCCAGCGCCGTGGGCTGCACAATGAGATTATCGAGGTCGGTGCCGTCAAGCTCGATTACCACGGCAACGTTATGGGCGAGTTCTCGCAGTTTGTGCAGACGGAATTTACCGAAGGCGTTGCGTTTCCCGTCCGCGAGCTTACGGGGATATCAGCCGTGGATACCGCGATGGCCGATCCGCTCTACATGGTGATTAAAAGGCTAAGCGATTGGATCGGTCGCTACTCCGTCCAGGTGGTTTGCTGGAGCGGGGCGGACCGGCGACAGCTTTTGACCGAGTGCCAGGCAAAACATATCGACCTTTCCGCATTTCCTACGGACTGGGCCGATCTGCAGGCGTTTTACACCTCGATTATGGACGTGGGAAGCCACGGGTGCGTCTCGTTGGGCGACGCGGCGACGTGGTTTGGCATCGAGTTCGACGAGTCGACGGGTCACGCCCACAGCGCCCTAGCCGATGCGCGCGTGACCGCTAAGTTGCTCAAGCAGGTAATGGACGGGGGCTACCACGTGAGCCCGCGTGCCCAGGAAGTCCGCCAGCGGTGGGGGATGGGCGAGCGACCCCAGACGCGCCTTTCCAGCAAGTGCCCCGAGCTGGGCGGCCTGCTGCTGAAGCTGAAGGCGGAGGGGAGGTAGGCGGGGCTCCGGGAATGACCTCTGACTCAAGTCAACGGGGCTCATTTTGCTTTCTTTGGAGCTTTCTCACGGGGCTGACTTTACTTCGTCTCATTTAGTATAAAGCGGCTGCTAGATTGCATAGTGATGATAGAATTAATCAACTCAACATCAATAGCTGTCGCTTTGCGCAATGAGGGGTTCCGAGACGTATGAACGAGTCTGACACACGGCTTAAACTCATTGATCCTGCGATTATGAAGTCGTGGGATCGCAATACCCAAGTCTTCACTGAGTATTTCTTTACCAGTGGCGAGATTGTTGTGCGCGGAAGTATGGTCACCCGTAAAGACAAGAAGAAGGCTGACTACCTTCTGATGTATGCTCCGGGCATCCCTATCGCAATCGTCGAGGCTAAGGATACGGAGCACACCGTTGATGCCGGTCTCCAACAGGGGATGGGATATGCCCAGCTGCTCGATATTCCGTTTGCGTACAGCTCAAACGGTGACGGCTTTATGGAGCATGACTTCCTGACGGGCAAAGAGCGCGAGTTTGGCCTTGACGAATTCCCCACTGAGCAGGAATTGATTCAGCGCTACAAGGCTGGCGCAAACGGCGGTGCAGGACTGACCCCCGAACAAGAGAAAATCATAGCGCAGCCGTATTACAGCAGCCAAAGCACCTACCCGCCCCGCTACTATCAGCGCGTCGCCGTGAACCGCACGCTGGACGCCATCGCCCGCGGGCAGACCAGGATTCTGCTTGTCATGGCGACGGGCACGGGC
>USQE01000043.1 GCA_900556675.1 uncultured Collinsella sp. | reverse complement strand
AGCTGCCTTCCCTCGCGGCGGTCTTCTAGCAGAAAAACCAAGTGAGTAGGCTTTTTGCAGGAGGTCAAGCACGCCCCAAAACGCCACAGCTCTGACCTGCGGTTTTATTGAGTATTTGTTGCGATGTGCTCGGCATATCCAAATAAGTCTACTCACTTGCATCTAAGACGCACCAGATAGGCAAAAACCGCCGCAAAAAGGGGGCCGGTTCCCTTCGCGGCAGCCGTTAATACGCCGAGCTTGTTATCGTAAAAGCCAATCACGCGCCGAAACCACACTACAGTCTTTCGACTCATACGTTGAGTCCACGCGGGCCACAACATAGCGCGCATCTTTTGCAATGTCGATCTCATCGCATACAGTCTGTAGATGGCGGGCGTACTTATCGTGATACGTTCTGGATGATTTTATTTCGATAGCCTTGGGACTCCCTGAGTTTGTACAGTCGAGCAAATCGATTTCACGCTTGCTGTCGTCCCTATAGAAATACAGCTCGGGATTCTCGCCCACGTTGAGATGGCTCTTCGCCGTTTCGGAAACGATGAGGTTTTCGAAAACGGCCCCCAGATAAGGGCTCTCCAATAGTTGCTCCAGTGATCCAATTTTGAGCAAGTAGCAGAGCAGCCCCGTGTCGTAAAAATAGAGCTTGGGCGTTTTAGTTAGACGCTTCTTGGCATTTGCATAATAGGGCTGCAGCGAAAACGTCAGGTAGCTCTGCTCCAGAATGGACAACCAGCTTTTAATGGTCGATACGCTCACGCCCGTATCTCGAGAAAGCGAGGATATATTGATGAGGGCACCGACGCTCTGAGCAATTATGGACAGAAACTTATGAAACTCCGCCTTATTGCGCACATCAAGCAAGCCCACAACATCGCGCTCAACATAGGTATCGATATAGCTGGGAAAATAAACCGAGGACGGCATTCCGGCGGAACGCAGGCGAGGGTATCCCCCTTCGAGCGCGAACAAATCCACTTCCAGCTGCCCCTGCTGGCCCCTCTCCGCTTCTCGAAACGATAATGGCAGCAATTTTAAGATCCCGACTCGCCCGGCAAGAGACTGCCCGATGCTTTTCATCATCAAAAAGTTTTGCGAGCCTGTAAGGATGTATTGACCGGCGTCTCCCCGCTCATCCGAAACAACCTGGATCATTGAAAACAAATCCGGGGCGTATTGCGCCTCATCGATGATGAGTCCGCCCTTTCGGTTGCGGATAAAACTCACCGGATCCTCCAAGGCCGCGCGCCTCGTTTGAGGGTCCTCAAGCGTGACGTAGGAATAGTCGGGAAAGGCATGCCGAACCAGCGTAGACTTACCACTCTGCCTAGGCCCTGTCAACGACACAACAGGAAACCAGCCTGCCATGCGAATGAGCAACTCATGCAAATCCCTGTTAATGAACTCAGCCATATCAACGCCCCTTATTACGCTGTTACCATAATCGAATAGTTTCATTCTCCATAATCTTATAGTAGCGTTTACCATAATCTTATAGTAACCCAGTTCAAAAGCATTATTTATAGAGCCGAAATCTCAGACCCTAAATAACAAAAGCCACCACAATGGGGGCTGTCCCCATTGTGGTGGCTTGCAGGCGAGTTAACTTGTTCGACTATCGTACGCCAGCCATGTCCGAGCCTAGAGCGTGGCAAGGCGCTTGGACTCGTGCGCGGCGAGCGCAATGGAGATGATGCCAGTAATGGCATCGGCCACCACCAGGGCGATCCACACGCCCTCGACACCCATCATGTTGCCGAGGAGGTACATAAGCGGCACCGAGCAGATCACATAGCGAAGCAGGCCCGTAAACGTGGCGACACCCACCTTCTCGACCGCCTGGAAATACATCGACATGGTCATGGCAAGATAGCCCAGGGCAACAGCCAGGATGACAGTACGCGTGGCGTTGGCGGCAACCTCAACGAGCGCAGGATCGCTGCCGGCAAAGAAGGCGCACACCGGGGTGGCGGCAAGCCAGAGCGCGACGGTGACCAGCGCCAGCGTCACAACCTGGTACTTAAGCGTGCAGGAGAGCGTCTCCTTAAGGCGTGCCCAAGCCTTTGCGCCGGCGTTGAAGGCAGCGATGGGCTGCAGACCGTAGGAGAAGCACTGGGCAACCATCATGGTAATGTAGAGGATGTAGCCGTTGATCACGCCAAAGGCTGCGATGTAGAGCGAGCCCATGTCGCCGCCGAGCGAACCCAAAAGCGAGTTGGCAACGGTATTAAAGATAAAGGTCGCACCCTGGACCAGGAAGAACGGGAAGCCGATCTTGAAGATCTGGCCGCAGATGGCGAGGTCGAGCTTAAGGTCGGCCAGGCTAATCTGGAGCTGGGACTTTTTGCCCCCGATGAACCAGAAGATACCGATGGCCCAGATACCGATGGAAAGCCCGTAGTACACGCCGGCGCCCATAACGCCAAACTTGAGCACAAACGTGGAAAGCGCGAGCCAACAGATGGCGACGATGGCCGAAACGGTCATGAGGTTGGCCTGGATCTGAACCTTCTCGTCCACACGCATCACAGCGGTGATCATCTGGCCAATGACCGTGAGCGGCAGCAGCACGGCGAAGGTGCGCACGCCGGCAACGGTATCGGCCATGATGTCGGGCGTGGCGCCAAAGAATGTGCAGATGGGCTCGGTAAACACTGCCATCACCACAGCAAGCAGCACACTCACGATCGTGGTGAGCCAAAAGCCCTGGCTAAAAGCCTTGCTTGCGCCCTTGATGTCGCCGGCACCCAAAAGGTTGCCCACCACGGCGGGCACGCCGGTGCCAAACAGGTTGCCAAAGGCCAGGTTGATGTACTCGACCGACATAATGATCGAGACACATGCCAGGCCGTGGGCACCTAGGCCCCAACCCATCACGAGGCCCTCAAGGACCACCATGATGATCTGGGCGAGCATGCCCTGGCCGGTGACGATGGTGTACTTACGCACCAGACCGGGAATCGGTTGGGAGGCGAGCTCGCGCTCATCCTCCACGGCAGCGGTTACTTCTTCTGCCATTGTTCTCCCCTTTCCTTGAGAGAGTAGTGCTGAATGGATGTCAGGCGGCTGACAACTGGCACCAAGCCGCCCAATCAAACGATGGCGCTATGCCTCAAAGACCACCTTGCCGGCGATCATCGTGAGGGCTGCGGTAGCCTCGAGCACCTCGGCCGGCTCGCAATCAAAGAGATTGCGGTCGAGTACGCAGATATCTGCCTGTTTGCCGCACGCGAGCGTGCCGATGCGGTCCTCGGCATGCATGGCGTAGGCGCTGCCATAGGTGTAGGCGCGCAGAGCCTCGGCCATGGTAATGCGCTCCTGGGGGAACCAGCCCTCAGGGTTGGAACCGTCCTCGAGCATGCGGAAGACCGCGCCGTACACCTCCTCCATGGGCTCCAAGCCCACAACGGGGAAGTCACTGCCCAGGTGCACCACGGCTCCGCTGGCAAGCAGGCTATGCAGGGGCCACGAAAGCGCGGCACGCTCGGGACCCACGGCTTCGTCCTTGGCAAGGTCAGCCATATCGAGCAGCATGTGCCACGGCTGCATGCCGGGGCAGACGCCGAGCTCGGCATAACGCGGCATATCCTCGGGTTGAACCGTCTCGTTGTGCTCCATGGAGTGGCGACAATCCCGCTTGCCATGCAAGCGCTCGCCCTCCTCAAAGCAATCGAGCACAAAACGCACCGAGCGATCGCCGATTGCATGGATGCGCGTGTCAACGCCCCATTCCTGCGCCCTCAGGATGGCAGCACGGATGCGCTCCGGCTCCTCCGCGGGCTCACCACAGGTGTCGGGTGCGTTGCTATAGGGTTCAAGCATCCAGGCGGTATGGTCGGAGCACACACCATCAAGGAACTGCTTAAAGCCGTGCCACTCCACCTGCGTACCCGGGAAGGCGTATTTCTCCTTGATCTGCTCGAGCGTCAAGGACTCGTTTTCGAACAGGTCGGTGTACAGGAACACGCGCAGCGGCAAGTCGCCCTTGGCATTAAGACCTGCCAACACCGCATACGGGTTTTCCATGCTCACAAACGTAGGATTGACCATGCCGACCGTAGTGATTCCCAGGGCATTGGCGCGCCGGGCGGTTTTTGCAAACGACGCGTCAACAACCTCGGGCGCTGGGTCGTAGACCTCGTCCATAAAGAAGGCGCCGGCGTTGTTGGAAAACACGCCCGTCAGATTGCCGTCGGCATCCTTAAGGATCTTGCCGCCTGCGGGATCGGGCGTCTGCGAAGTTACTCCCACCTTGTTGATGGCGCAGGTATTGGCACTAAAGGTATGCAAGTCAACCTGCTGCAGAAATACCGGGCGGTCGGAGATGTACTCATCGATCATCGCGGCCGTGGGCATCTCGGGGACATCCCACTGGAACTGGATAATCTGGCAGCCCAGAATCCACTCGTTATCGGGATGGTCGGCCGCAAACGCCACGACACGTTCCATCGCCATCTCAAAACTGGTGCAGTCGATGAGGTTGACGGCAAAATCGGGGTCGGTCATAAACGCGCCCTGGGCAAAATGCGTGTGCGAGTCGATCAGGCCGGGCATGACGAGCTGGTCGCCAAAGTCGCGCACCTCGGTATCGGGACCGATAAACGGTGCCAGGTGAGCATCGTCACCGCAGGCAACGATTTTATCGCCCCGCACGGCAACGCCGCCCTTAAACGGCTCGAGCCCATCGCCGGTAAAGACGGCGTCGCTCTTGATAACTACATCAGCCTTGTCCATGCGAGCCTCCTCAGGCATCTTTGGTTGTAACGCGGACGCACCGCCCGCGTGGGCACTCGGTTGGGAGCGTAGCGCTCCCGCATCGGCGCGTGCCTACAAGCCGTGCTCGGACGTCTGTCCCACGTCCGCGGCTTCGCGCTACACCCATTGATACACAGGGGCAAATCCGTGCCAAGGCCAGGGACCGCAAACGGTCAGTTTAAGCAGGTTTACACGCTTTACCTGCAGGTTTATTGTCTGAGATTATTACCGCTTCATTACGCCCAACGGTGTGGCCGCCCACACAGCAAGACCCGCATGCGAGGAAGAATGAGGCTAGGAACGCCAAAAGGTATCTATAAGGTCATCTCGGTTGGAGACGCCGCTTTTAACGTAGATGCGATGCAAGTGTGCCTTGACCGTGCCAGGGCTGATGACCAACTCGCTGGCGATGTTTTGGGCGTCGTTGCCCTTCAGCACCAGCGTGAGCACCTCCTGCTCGCGCCGTGACAGCTTATGGGCGTCGGCATAAATCACCACACGCGATGCGAGATCGTCCTCAGAGCTTGCGCTCTCGGCTGCCACGTCCTCATCGGCACGCGGATGACGGGCATACACACGCAGGATATGGCTAAACTGGCAAAAAAGCTGAGCCGCGCATACCACGAGCAGCACGTTTTCGGAGATATTGCGCTCGGACAGATACCACAAAAAGAGGCCGATGACGGGGTTTTGGGAGTCGGGGCGGCAGAACAAGATCATGTAGGTGTCCTCGGCGATCACGCAAAACACAAGAACGAAGGCCACCTTCCAAAAGAGCTTTGAGCGGTCGAGGTCGAGTTTCTCAACACGCGTTGCTCTGTACCGGTAATGCCAGGCGGCATAGGCAAGACATCCTACATTACCCAGGTCACGCGTGAGCCAAAAGAGATACTGCTGCACCTCTCCGGCAGCGCCGCTGCGAGGCACCAGCAGCAATTGCAAGATTGAAAACGGCACGATAGCGAGTCCAAGCATGCGCGACGTCGGTCTTTTGCGCAAGCGCGCAAACATCCATAGCACCACGCAGGCATAGATGGCAATACCAAGCACGCAGCGCAGCAAGGGGTGCTGCAGCGGCTCGCTAAAGGTAACGGCGTAGTCGTATTTGAGCCGATTGTACTCGTCAAAAAAGATGACCGACATATCGAGCATATAGAGCAAAAACCCCGCCGCGGCCACGAGGCTGTCGCGACGGCGCGTCATGAGCCAAACCACCAATGCCACGGCACTGGTCACCAGAGCCACACCCATGATAATCGTGGTGTAGATATAGAACGCGAAACTCATGCCCGCCTCCCCTGTCTAGATGCTGTGAGGATGTTGACAGATTCTTTGCCGCAAGATTAGACTCACCGATTAAACGTACTGTATCGTTTAGATAAACAAGCTGTGTCTCACCGATGAAAGGAGATGCCATGACACCGATCGCTCCGCTCAAGATGCTCGTCGCGCCCGCCGCCAAGGCCATCACCCGACTCGGTTCTTCCATGACCTACGACAATGTCCCCTGCGCCGTTGAGGCGCGTTCGGACAGCTGCCCCTACCTGGGCCACGTCCCCTACTTTGCACCCAAGCTCGCATCTGATCCCGAGCAGCGTGAGCAGTAATCCAAGATGCATCTAGCACCGCACAACTCGCGGCGCTACTGTTTTGGTGCAAAGCGACCTGTCCCCCTTGCGCCAACGCCGGGATTGTCGATGCTGCGGCCGCGGCGCGATATGAGGCGCGAAACCTCGCCCAGCAACACGCCGATCACCACACCCATAAGGATCGGCAACTTTGACATCTCGGCGGGCGAGCTGTTAAGCGGCACGATTGTCGCAACAATCGAAAGCACGAGTTCTACCACCGGCACCGCAAGCGCTACCGCAAGCACCTTGCCCTCGAAGGGCGCGCGAAACACGCGCGGGCGGTCGTCGTATTTACGCAGGCGCCAAAACGCCGGGAACATCGGGATATAGCTCATGAGCAGAAAGACGACGTTCATCGAGAAGAAGACCCAAAAGACGTCGGAACCTTCACCCAGCGGAATCTGAAGTAGCAGCACCAAGCTGGCAAAACAACCGTTAATGAGTGCCGAGCCGTTGGGCATGCCGGTCTTCTTGGACACCAGCGCAAAGGGACGCGGCATGTTGCCATGGCGCGCGGCATAGCTCGCCACGTTGTTGACGCCAAAGCTCCAACAGATCATGTTGGCAAACAGCGTTACCAGAAAGGCCACGCCCACGACCATCGTCAGCGGGTGAGCGCGCCCCACCATGGCGGCAACCGCGTCCACAATGCCCGAATCGAGTGAAAGCTGCTCGGTGGGAACCGCGGCTCCAATACCGATGCCACAGATAATGTAGATCGCCGCGATGGCAACGCCACCGGCGATAACCGCCTTGGGGATATCGCGCGATGGGTTCTTCATCGTGCTGGCAAAGGTCGCGACCACCTCAAAGCCCATAAAGTTGAATAGGATGATTGAAAGATACGTCAGTGAGTTAGTGTCTCCCAGATCGGGGACAAATGTCTTAAACGACATATCGTTGGCAAAGCCGTTGTTGCAGGCAAACCAGATGCCGATGATTCCCACCACGGCGGTAATGAGCACCTTGATGACGGCGCCGCCATCCATGACCCAATCGGCCTCGGCCACCGGCTGCATTGCCATGACCGTGACGCCCCACACAAAGGCAAGCTCGATGGCAATTCGGACCCCAAGCGAAAATTCGATGCCCCATACCGCATTGATGACACTGGGGAACATGCAGGCGATACTTGCCACCCACAGTGGAAAGTTGACCCAATAGCACCAGGAGCAGCGTGCACACCAACGGTCTCCCAAGCCCAGGCGAACCCAGTCGTACAGGCCGCCCTCGGAATCGAACGCCGTACCGAGCTCGGCCACCACCAGGCCATAGGGAAGCAAAAACGTAATGATAAGGAAGATCCACCAGAAGAACTGCACGTTACCCATGGCAGATGCCGGAGCAGCCGCCTCGATGGTAAAGACAACGCAGATAACCGAGAGGATGACCT
>USQE01000042.1 GCA_900556675.1 uncultured Collinsella sp. | reverse complement strand
TATCGCCGAGCGCGAGGACGGGTACGACTCCCCCATCAGCCAGGGCGGCTCCAATGTTTCGGGTGGTCAGCGCCAGCGTCTGGCCATCGCCCGCGCGTTGGCCAAAAAGCCCGAGGTCGTGGTGTTCGATGACTCGTTTAGTGCCCTCGACTACAAGACCGACGCGCGCCTACGCGAGGAGCTGGCCAAAAACGTTACCGACGCCGCGCTCGTGGTCGTAGCCCAGCGCATCGCGACCATCATGCACGCCGACCAGATCATCGTGCTCGATGACGGCCACGTGGTGGGCACCGGTACGCACGAGGAGCTGCTGCACAGCTGCCCGGCATACCTGGAGATCGCACAGTCGCAGCTTTCCGCCGAGGAGCTGGGGCTCACCCAAGAAGAAATTGCAGCCGTCATGGAAGGAGGCGAGCGCTAATGGCAGACGAGACCAAGACTCAGATTCCCAAGCCCACCCGCCAGCGTGGTCCCATGGGCCGCATGGGCGGCATGCGTCGCGGCGAAAAGGCCAAGGACTTTAAGGGCACCATGAGGCAGCTGCTCGGCTATATCGGTCAGCATAAGATTGCCGTGTTTACCGCCGTCGCCTTTGCCGTGTGCTCGGTCATCTTTAACATTGTGGGACCCAAGGTGCTCGGCCAGGTTACGACCAAGCTGTTCGAAGGCCTGGTCGCCAAGGTCAACGGCACCGGCGACGTTGACTTTGCCTGGATCGCCAAGACGCTCGGCTTTTTGCTCTGCCTGTATCTGGCGAGCTCTGTCTGCAGCCTGGTCCAGGGCTGGCTCATGACCGGCGTCACGCAAAAGATCTGCTACCGCATGCGCAAGGAAATCGCCGCCAAGATTGCCGTCGTGCCGATGAGTTACTTCAACGGCCACAGCAAGGGCGACGTGCTCAGCCGCATCACCAACGACGTCGATACGCTGGGTCAGTCGCTCAACCAGAGCGTGACGCAGCTCATCACGTCGGTGACGCAGATTATCGGCGTGCTCGTCATGATGCTTTCGATCAGCCTGCCGCTTACCGGCGTCACCGTGCTCACGCTGCCGGCCGCCGCGATTATCTTGACCGTGATGATTCACTTCTCGCAGCCGTACTTCCGCGAGCAACAGCAGGTTCTGGGCGCCGTCAACGGCATTATCGAGGAGGACTTTGCCGGCCAGAACGTCATTCAGGTGTTCGACCGCGCCGAGGCCTCAATCGAGGAGTTCGACCGTCAAAACGACCGCCTCTTTATTAGTGGCTGGCGCTCGCAGTTCCTGTCGGGCCTGATGATGCCGCTTATGAGCTTGGTGGGCAACATGGGCTACGTGGGCGTCGTCGTGGTGGGCGCGCAGCTCGCACTGACCGGCAATGCCACGCCCGGCGACATCCAGAGCTTTATCCAGTACGTTCGCAACTTTACGCAACCCGTGCAGCAGCTGGGCAACGTGAGCAACACGATGCAGTCGATGGCCGCCGCCACCGAGCGCGTGTTTGAGTTCCTGGCCGCGCCCGAGGAGGAGCAGAAGGCCGACGCGCAGATTCCCGAGAAGCGCCCCGGCCACGTGGAGTTTGACCATGTGAAGTTTGGCTACACGCCCGACAAGACCATCATCCACGACTTTAGCTGCGAGGCGCAGCCCGGCCAGACCATCGCCATCGTCGGTCCCACCGGCGCCGGCAAGACCACGCTCATCAAGCTGCTGCAGCGCTTCTACGATGTGGACGGCGGTTCGCTGCGTGTCGAGGGCGTCGACGTGCGCGACTGGGACCGCGCGGCGCTGCGCGGCGAGTTTGCCATGGTGCTGCAGGATACCTGGCTGTTTAACGGCACCATCCGCGAGAACATCCGCTACGGACGCCCCGACGCGAGCGATGCCGAGGTCGAAGCCGCTGCGCGCGCCGCACGCTGCGACCACTTTATTCATACGCTCGCCGGCGGCTACGACTTTATGATCAACGAAGAGGGCACCAATCTGTCGCAGGGTCAGCGCCAGCTCGTGACCATCGCCCGCGCCATTTTGGCCGACCGTCCGGCGCTGATTTTGGACGAGGCGACTTCCAACGTCGATACCCGTACCGAGGAGCTTATTCAGCGCGCCATGGATGCGCTGATGCAGGGCCGCACGAGCTTTGTTATCGCGCATCGCCTGTCCACGATCCGAAACGCCGACGTGATCCTGGTGATTCGCGACGGCGACATCGTCGAGAAGGGCACGCACGACGAGCTGCTCGCCCAAGGCGGCTTCTACGCCGACCTGTACAACTCGCAGTTCGACGAGGCGGCGTAAATTCGGCCGCAAGGAGCGAATAACGCCCGAGAACGGGGGCGCAGGACAACCTGCGCCCCCGTTTTTGCTCTGCGACCCTCAAACCGTCTCCCCTGGGACCTGATTGGCAGCCCCTTCCAGGCCACATGGCATCATTCCATTCCAGGGCCAGCTGACGTTTACCCAGATAAAACCTGCCAAAATAAACCTGTCCCTTTTTGGTAGGTTTCGGGGTGACAAGGGCTTGCACTTTAGCGTGCGACAGCGGATAATGCCGAGCACTCGACAATACGCTTATTGCTCTTTCTATAGATTGAGGAGGCCCCTATGGCCATGGAATTCAAACGCAGGCTGCCGATCCCCATGGAGATCCGCGAGGAAATGCCGCTTTCTGCCGAGCTTACCGCCAAAAAGCAGGCATTTGACGCCGAGGTCGCCAAAGTCTTTACCGGCGAGGACGCACGCAAGGTGCTCATCATCGGCCCGTGCTCTGCCGACCGCGAAGATTCGGTGCTTGAGTACATGAACCGACTGGCCAAGACCGCCGAGGAGGTCAAGGACAAGCTCATCATCATTCCGCGCGTCTACACCAACAAGCCGCGCACCAAGGGCACCGGTTACAAGGGTCTTCTGCACAACCCCAACCCCTGCTCGAGGGCGTCAAGGCCATCCGCCATATGCACTTGCGCGTTATTGAGGAAACGGGCTTCTTTACCGCCGACGAGATGCTCTACCCGTCCAACTACCAATACCTCGTTGACCTGCTGAGCTATGTGGCCGTGGGCGCACGCTCGGTCGAGAACCAGGAGCATCGCCTGGTGTCGAGCGGCATTTCGGTACCCGTCGGCATGAAGAATCCCACTGCCGGCTCTACCACCGTTATGCTCAACTCCATTTACGCCGCGCAGGCGCACCAGAGCTTCATCTTCCGCAACTGGGAGGTCGAGTGCGACGGCAATCCGCTCGCGCACGCCGTTATGCGTGGTTACATCGGCCTCGATGGCCGCACCTACCCCAACTACCACTACGAGCACCTCGAGCGCCTGGCCGAGCGCTACACCGAGCACGCCGGCTATGCCAATCCGGCAGCGGTCATCGACTGCAACCACGACAACTCGGGCAAGCGTCCGCTGGAGCAGTATCGCATTTGCAAGGAGGTGCTCGACAGCTGCCGCCGCAACGAGTCCATCTCCAAGCTGGTCAAGGGCTTTATGATCGAGTCCTACCTGGAGGACGGCAACCAGCCGGTCGACGGCGGTGTCTTTGGCAAGTCGATCACCGACCCGTGCCTGGGCTGGGAAAAGACCGACTACCTCATCCACGAGATCGCGGAGCGGGTTTAGTTACGCGGGCCGCATTTGGACAATCTGACGTTCAACTTCAAGGGCGCGACCAGAAGGTCAGCGCCCTTTCGTTTCACGTCACCTTGTCTCAAATGCGGCCCGCTCGCTGTCCGTCCTCTACCTGCGGCGTTGTCTTACTCCGGATGCGGCAGTTAGGGACGTTCCTTTTCTGCCGGCAGTTTGGGATGTTCCTTGGGGTAGTCATTGGGGACGTTCTTTAATGACTGGTCGTTTAAGAACGTCCCCAACGACTACCCAGAATGAGAGTGGATAATCTCCCGTTTTTGGCCTATACCAGCGCTAAAAGTGGGAGATTATCCACTCTCATCGAGCAAGTGTCCGAAAATCCGCCCTCATTCCTTCTTAGGACCCTCCGTCCCCGAGGATTCGAGGCTCGCCTGCCGAATGGTCGATGCGGCCGTCCTGCGTCCATGTCACACTCAGGGGTGGCCTGACCCAACTTGGAAGGAGCCCCCATGAGCCTTGACAACGTAACTCTGCGTGCCGCCACGCTCGATGACCTGGCCGGCATCGCCGCCATCTACAACCAGCTGTGGTGCAACACGCTGCGCAACCGAGGCGACGTCGAAGCCGCCGATTTCTGTGCGCGCTTTAACATCGCCATGCAGCTGCAGCGCTCCCCCATCGCGCTCGTTGCCGAAGCTGAAGGCCGCATCATCGCCGCTTGCTGCATCGGTATCTTCGAAGACGGCAAACCACGCACCAATCCCACGTGGGAGCCCTGCTACAACGAGATGTTCGTCCAGGCAACCGAGATGGCAAAGACCGCCGATGCCAAGCTCGAAGGCTCGCTCTTTGGCGATAGCCGCGAGAAGGCAACAGCCGACCGCTTTGCCGCCACGGGCAACGAATATGCCCAAGGCCAGCTCAACCTGATCATCATCGTGCCCGAATGGCAGGGCAAGGGGCTCGGCCGTGCGCTCATCGACCTTGCGCGCGCCGAACTCGCCAAAGCCGGGTGCACCAAATTCTTCCTGATGAGCGACTGCAACTCCGACTGGCAGTTCTACGAGCACCTCAACATGAAGCGCATCTTGGAGGATCACAGCCAGGACACCGGCGACGGATTTATCGTCTATATGTACGGAGGCGACACGCAGGATTAACTTGCATGTCGCCTCACGGGCTTTCTACAAGACGGCCCAAACCATCAACCAAGACGAGTCAACAAGGCGCGCTCTCCTCGGCAGCAAGGGCATTCGTGCTGTAACGAGTGGTGGAGATGGCCACGCTTGCACACAACTGTCTCGGATAGATAGCGGTCGAGCAGGCGCGCCCATGTGCGTGCGTCAAGACGCTCCTCCGCCCTGCCATACAGCGATCGACGGAGTGCCTCGCCCATAGTGCCGCTAAAATCATCGAGCTCAAGAGCGTACTTTGGGACAACGTATCCGACCAACGTCCCCACAAACGGGCTGTGCCCATTACACACGCAGCTGTTTATCAATGGTGCAGGCGGAATGTCATCGTCGTCCAGGTCAAATATGTCCAAGTCCAGCTCACCAGAAGCGTATGGGTGTATTCCGCGGTTAAGCATCTTAAAGATATGGACCGCGAGTCCAAAGTCATCCGTCTGTGGCGTAAACACGGGGGCATTCGTGGACGCTGCCAAGCTCTCGAAATCGCTGATGCCGGCTATCTCCATGAGTTGAAGCACCTCGGGGGCAATATAGCCGGGAGCGGCGCACGCAGTCCTATGTGTCACATCCGAAAGCGTAAAGCTATACGAGCGCCTTGATGGTATCCATGCCCGCATGCGCCGAAGCCTCGCAACCCTTCTGCCCGTTGAGCACGCACTCGAGCAGCGTATCGTATGCGCGCTGGGCTTCGGGGGCCAGGTACGCCCTGTTAAACATGCCCTCGGGTCGCACGTTTCCCTTCGAGTCGATCATATAAGGCCCCAATCTGTTTGGTTTCCCCAGATTGTGTGCCCGCACACCCAAGCCGCACGGCCCGCCGTTCAGCTGAAACCACCACACAAAAAGTCCGCCGACCATTGAAGTCGGCGGACTTTCGCGTGCGGACAATCAAGCACTGTTCACCATGGAACTGCTATTTACAGCGCGCCTTGGGCTGCTGCTGGGTGATGCAGTGGATGTTGCCGCCGCCGTAGATAACCTCGCGAGTCATGATACCGATGACTTCACGGTCCGGATAAGCAGCCTGGATATCCTTGAGCGCCTGGGCGTCATTGGGATCGCCGAACTGCGGTACAAGCACTGCGCCGTTGATGGGCAGGAAGTTGAGGTAGCTCGGCTCGAAAGCATCCTCGGGGGTACGCGGCAGCACGCCCTCGACGGGGTCAATCGTGCTGGCCTCCTCCTCGGTCATATATACCGAGGTCGCAGGCATAATCACCTTGTGGATCTTGAGCTTGCGGCCACGGGCATCCGTCGTCTCGGAAAGCGTCTTATACGCCTCTTGGCACTCCTTGTAGAACTTATGGTTGGGATCATCGGTCCACATGCAGCAGACCTCGCCGGGCGCACTAAAGCATGCGACGTCGTCCACGTGCCCGTTGGTCTCAAACGGGTCGATGCCATCCTTGATCCAAATGACCTTCTCGATGCCCAGGTACTCGGCAAGCTTCTCCTCGATCTGCTCCTTGGTGTACTGGGGGTTGCGGTCCTCATTGAGCAGGCACATCTCGGTGGTCACCACGGTGCCCTGGCCGTCGCAGTTAAACGAGCCACCCTCGAGGATATAATCCTCGGGACGATAGCGGTTAACCTGCTCGAGCTGTGCCACCTGCAGGCCAATGGAAGCGTCCTTGTCCCACGGGAAATACAGGCCGTCAATGAAACCGCCGTAAGCATTAAAGTGGAAGTGCGAGAGTGCCACGTCCCCCTTGTCGTTGACAAGAAACGCCGGGCCGGGGTCGCGAATCCAGCTGTCGTTGTACTCCATGTGGATAACGCGCACGTTCTCAACGCCGTCGAAGATCTCACACACCGCGGGGAAGTCTTCAGTGTTGACGCCCACAGTGATGGGCTGAAAACGTGCAACGGTCTTAATAATCTCGGTAAAGACCTTTTGCGCCGGCTTGGCACCACAGCGCCACACATCCGAGCGATGCGGCCACAAAATCCAGGTGCGCTCCTGCTCTTCGTACTCGCCGGGCATGTAGAATCCGTCCTTCTTTGGCGTAGACTCGCTCTCGTAAATGGTCTTCATTTCAAGCTCCTAAATCTCGGTGCTTTTGCTTGACGAGACCATGATGCGGCCGCACCGAGATGTTCTCAATGGTCCCTCGAGCCCCTTTCAGCGACCGACGGTATACCATTCGCTGACCTAAAGTTCTATTCAGGCCGAGAACATGACATACTGGGTTCCACAATGGAAAGGATGCCCTATGCCCCCATGCAATAATCAGCAGACTATTGAGTTGGACAGTACGACCTGGACTGCTCTCAACGAGCTCGCGCTTGCAATCCACGCATCACACGGGGTGTCGATAAGCTGCAAAAGGAGACCCTCGAGGGAACGACAGGGCTCGTGCCCCATCGGATCGCCATGTTCGACCTGATCGAGGCAGCGGGCAGTGATGCCCCACGCTACGTCCACCCCGCAAGCAGCGGAATGGACGACCGCGCACTGAGCGACTACTACAACCGCTACGCCGCGATGGACTATACAACATGGAGCTTTGACTTACATAAGGTCGGCGTCTACCGCGACCTCGACCTCGTCGACGTCGAGCGACGCGATGCCACGCCCATCTATCGCAAATGGATGGAACCGCAGGGCGTCTACTTTGGCTGTACGGCCACGCTCGCGCACAACGACAGCCCGCTAGGAAGCATCACCCTGTTTCGTGAACGCACGGCCGGAGACTTCACCGACACCGAGCTCGCAATCCTGCTCGAAGTCGCTCGGCACGCGAGCCTCGCGCTCGCCAACCTCTATCCTCGGGGCATTAAACTCACCCAGACAGAAGACACAAACCAGCTAAATGCTTTCATTACAGAACACAATATCCAACCGCGCGAAGCCGAAGTCATGCGGCTCATGCTCGACGGCAAAACGAACAAACAGATGGCAAACGAGCTATTCATAAGCGAGTCAACCGTCAAGAAGCATGTCAACGCCATCTATCGCAAGCTCGGCGTCAGCAACCGCCTGGGCCTCATGACTGCCACGCAAAACATCCCGCGATAAAAAAGGGCGCCCTCCATGCAGAGAACGCCCTTTGATTTCGCCATTTGAATTAGTGTCGGCTCTGGCTCAAAGAGTAGACAGGTTTATTTTGGCAG
>USQE01000041.1 GCA_900556675.1 uncultured Collinsella sp. | reverse complement strand
CCAGGCCGCAGCCCGAGCCGATGATCTTCTTGGGATCGTAGCCGGTCAGGTGCCACAACTCGGTGCACACGACGTCGCAGGGGTTGGAGATGCTTACGAAGATGCCGTCAAAGCCGGCGTCGACGATGCGCTTGGCAAAGGTGCGGGCGGCGTCGGTGGTAAAGAACAGCTCGCCGTCGCGGTTGCCGGCGGCCAGCGCGACCTTGCCGGCGGCGTTGACGATGACGTCGCAGCAGGCCAGCTCCTCGTAGTGGTCGTAGCAGTTGACGATTTTGGTATTGTACGGGACAAACGAAAGGGAGTCGCGCAGGTCCTGGACCTCGGACGTCACCTTGGCCTCGTTGATATCGCACAGGTACAGCTCATCGGCAATGCCCTGCATGAGCAGGCTGTTGGCGACATGTGCTCCTACGTGGCCCTGGCCGACCACACCGATCTTACGCGTCTGGTACATATATGTATCCTTTCGGCCGAGTTTTTCGCGTCGAACCATTGTAGCGTCCTGTTGCCACTTTGCTAGGCTAAAGCGCCACAGATTTTTGGGACATGCCGTAATCTCTACTTTTGGAGTGATTTGGGCCGCTGACGGCATCGCTGGGCGATGCGCTCGCGCGGATGGGGCCGGTCGTTGTACCATAGCTGCAACTGACTCGTAAGGAGCATCCATGCCCATTCGTATTCCCGACGCCCTCCCTGCCGCCGCGCAGCTCGAGAGCGAGAACATCTTTGTCATGACCGAGTACCGCGCGCTGCACCAGGACATCCGGCCGCTGCGCGTGCTCATCCTCAACCTCATGCCCACCAAGATCGCCACCGAGACGCAGATCATGCGCAAGCTCTCCAACACGCCGCTGCAGGTGGAGGTGGACCTGCTACGCACCAAAACGCACGAGGCCACGCACGTGAGCGCCGGCCACCTGGAGACGTTCTACCGCACGTTCGACGACATCCGCGACATCCACTACGACGGCCTGATCATCACGGGCGCGCCGGTGGAGCAGATGCCGTTCGAGGAGGTCGACTACTGGCCCGAGCTCTGCCAGATCATGGATTGGTCCACCACGCACGTGCACTCTACGC
The DNA here is from genome assembly GCA_900556675.1 of uncultured Collinsella sp. Lineage (GTDB taxonomy): Bacteria > Actinomycetota > Coriobacteriia > Coriobacteriales > Coriobacteriaceae > Collinsella. The sequence continues at coordinate 6,944 of USQE01000041.1, read as the reverse complement.
TGCACATTTGTTGGGGCGCGCAGGCCGGCCTGTACCATCATTACGGTATCCAGAAGCACGACCTGCCGGCAAAGGCGAGTGGCGTGTTTGAGCATTATCTGGTGAAGCCGCAAAGCCCGCTGGTTCGCGGCTTTGACGACCGTTTCTATGCCGTGCATTCGCGCAACACCGATGTGCGCCGCGAGGACGTGGAGGCCGAGCCGCAGCTTGAGGTCGTGGCCGTGTCCGACGAGGTGGGCCTGTACATCGTCAAGTCGACCGACAGCCGCCGCTTCTTTGTCTTTGGCCATCCCGAGTACGATACCGACACGCTGCGTTTGGAGTACGAGCGCGACGTGAAGCGCGGGCTTAACCCTCAGGTGCCGGCGCATTACTTCCCGAACGACGACCCCACCGTCGAGCCGCGCAACGTCTGGCGCAGTCAGGCTCAGCTGTTCTACACCAACTGGCTCAACTACTACGTCTACCAGACCACGCCCTACGACCTGGCCCGCGCCGGCGAGGAGCACTAGGCTGCGGCCGTGGCTGCGACTGTGGCTGTGCTCACGGCATGACGAGCGTGGATTATCGGACACGCGAGCGTGGATTTTCGGACGTTTACAAATCGAGCGTGGATAATCTCCCACTTTTGGCTTGAAACTAGGCTCAAAACGGGAGATTATCCACGCTCATTTTTTAGGCATGTAGATGCCGATGGCTCGGCTAAGAGACGGTGCGTGCAGAGGCAAGTTCGCATTTGGCGTGGTCTTGAATCTCGACGGGTTTTTCTTTCTGATAATCCGATGGACCAAGGCGCCAAATTATGGAGACGGGGACCTCTCGACAACCACCCTACCTGCAGATATAAGTCATCAGCCTAAAACGTCCAAAACCGTCAAGCATTTGGTCAGCGCCTGGACAGCATTTGGTCAGACTTCGCATGAAACCGTCTGGTACGTTTGCGACGTTCCAAGAGTTGGGAGGCGACATGGGAAACATGACGGCGAATCAAAGGCTTACAAGTCACATTAAAGCATGCGAACAGCAGATGAGCTGCGTGTACGCACGCACGACGGCGGAGGCAAAGCAGATTGAGCGGCGGGTGGCGGCGGGAAGTCTAGAGGCGGTCATGCCGGGGCTGTATGCGCGTCCGGATTATTGGTCCGAGCTCAAGTTTCGGCAGCGTTATCTGCATCGGGTGCGGGCCCTTGCGCAAAAACATCCCGACTGGACGTTTTGCTCCTATACGGCGGCTGTTATCTATGGCCTTTCGGTTTCGCATGCCAATTTGGCGCACATCCATATCGCCGTGGCGCCGGCGCAATCGACGACGCCCGGCTCTCAGGTGATTCGCCATCGTTATGCTCGTCAAACACGGGCAATCCAGATGGATATTGCCGTGACCGATATCGATCAAACGATTACGGATTGCCTGGTCGATGCATCGTTTGTCGAGGGACTGATCATTGCGGACTCGGCGCTTCATGAGCAGCTGTTGTCGAAGGAGCATCTCGTTGAGGCAATCAACAAGCTTGGCTTAAATCGTCGCGGTGTTGTGACGGCGCGAAGTGTTACGCGGTGTGCCGATGGCCTATCGGAAAGCGGTGGCGAGTCCAAGGCGCGTGCTCTGATGATTGAGCGCGGCTGGCAGACGCCGGAGCTGCAAGTTGAGCTGTTCGACCCGGTTGAGCCGGGGCGGCCGTATCGAGTTGACTACTTGTGGCGTGTGGGCGACCGGCTGATTATCGGGGAGTTCGACGGATTCGTTAAAAGCGAGAAGGCGGCGGAGGAGGGCAAGCTCGCAAAGGCGCAATTTGATGAGCGTCAGCGCGAGTCGAGGCTTTCGCTGCTTGATAACTGCAAGATCGTGCGCTTGTGCTGGGATGATTTGAGGGACCCGTCAAAGCTCGATCGCAAGCTCAGGGTCGCCGGCGTGCCGCGTGAGTGCTGAGGCAGTTGCGGGACGTTTGGCTTGCACTAGCGTGGAAATCCGGACGTGTATTGGTTGAGCGTGGATTTTCGGACGCTTGTTGAATGAGCGTGGATAATCTCCCACTTTTGGCTCGTAAGGGGGCTCAAAGTGGGAGATTTTCCACGCTCATCTTGCGGGTGCGATACAGCGGCGATCAGGCGCTGATGATGTGGGGCAGCGGCAGGTCGTGGGCGTCGGTGGGAACGTGGTCGACACGCTGCTCGTCAAAGGCGATGCCGATGATTTGACATGCGGGCGAGAGCGTGGGCAGGTAGCGATCATAGCAGCCGCCGCCGTAGCCCAGGCGCGCGCCGGCGCGGTCGAAGGCTACGAGCGGCACGGCGACCATGTCGAGAGCTTCGGCAGGCACGATAGGGAAGCGGTCGCTGTCGATGTCCACGGCCGCGAAGGTCCGCGTGGGGTGGGCGATAAACGGAGCCGAGGACGCATCGCCGGCGGCAACTGCCCGCATGCACATGCGCTGGCCACAAGCTGCGGCGTCTGTTGCCGAGAACATGCACGGATAGGCCACGCGCCAGCCGCGTTTGGCGGCCGCTGCGGCAAACGCGGCAGGATCGACTTCGGAACCCATGGCGGCATAGGCGGCAACGATGCGCGGCGCCGCGGCATCCGAGCGATCCATCAGCTCAACAAGCCGCGCGCAGATAGCGGCGGACTTCGCCGCCCGAACATCCAAATCAATAGCATCGCGCCGGGCAATCACCGCCCGCCGCAACTCAGCCTTATCCATCCCGGCCTCATCTCCCAGCCTACCAAAAAGGGACAGGTTTATTTTGGCAGGTTTTTTCTGGGCAAACGCGATATGGGCAGTAAAGTCACCGCAAATATGCCTGTGAACTGCGCCCTTTGTGGTGGTTTGAGCCTAGGCGTTAATGCTATAACGCCGCAGCAATTGCTTCAGTCACAAACTTATTGAGTGACTCACCCTTCTTTGCCGCTGCCAGCGCCGCTTGCTTGTGGAGCTCGGAACCCGTTCTTACGTTGAACGAGCCCTTAAAAGCCCGCTCGGGCTCCTTGCCCTTCTCGGCGCAAAACTCAAGGTAATCGTCAACGGCGTCGTGGAAGCATTGTTCCACTTCTTTAACCGTGGAGCCTTCAAATACGATTGCGTCCCTAATGCCGGTGACCATACCTGTTAGCACATGCTGTTCGGCATCGAACTCGACTGGGGCGAAATAACCCTTGTATGCCAAAACGTTACTCATGACTACCTCCGACATCTTGCAGAAATCGAACGATGTTTCGAATGGTCCCCGCTGTCAATTCGTCAGATGGATGTGGCGCGTGCATTACGAATATCCTGCCATCTGATGGCCTGTAGAAGCGAACGCGCGATCCGGATGTCTTGCCTTTGTTGTCCATTTCAAAGCCATATGAAGCCATGACTTTTAAAAAATCGGTATACCGATACGTCGAAGGGCAGCTAAGCAGTTGGGCGATGAGTTTATCGGTCCGAGTCATCCCGCCTTACATCCTGCAACTATATCCTAGTTGCAATTTAAGTCCGATGCAAGCACCCCTACTATAGAACATGTGTACGTATAGAACAAGTGTTCGAACCAACGCAAAGGCACCTGCCCCTTCGTGGGGGTTTTGCTGGTGGGGCGGGTGTCTGCGGCGGTTTGTCTCGATCTGTAACAGTAACTCGGCAAAAATGGGCCTAGCTGTTACAGATTGAGACAAAGGGGCGGCGCCATTCGGAAACGTCTCGATCTGTAACATCTGGAGCCAATATTGCCGCCTAGATGTTACAGATTTAGACAAACTGGTGGGACGGGGTGAGCTGCCCCACCCAAGCAGCGGCAAAAGAAAAAGGTAGATTTTCAGGCATGTCCCAAAAATCTACCTTTGCTGTGCGTTAGCCCATCAGGTCGACGACGTTAAAGCCGGCGTTGCTCTTGGCGATGACGTCTCGGCCGCCAAAGACGCACGTTGGCGACTTGGCTGCGATGCGCGTCACGTCGGCGCCGAGCGAGCGAAGCTCACCGGGCGTGGCGGCGAGCATCTGGGCGCGGCGCTCCTCGCGTGCGTGCGGATCGAGCCCGGCCAGGTAGGTCGTGTTGCGGCGCTTGGTGAGCGCGTACGGCTTTACCGGCGCGTCCATGCCGCTCACGCAGCTCACGATAAAGCCTTCAAAGGCGGCCTCGTCGGGCTCAAAGGTGCCGAGCCATTCGCCTGCGCGCGCCACACGCTCAATCGAGGGGTCGATTGCCGGGTCGCGGTAGGTGTAGAACGCCGTCTGACGCTCGCCGGCCGCGCGGAATCCGCAGCCGTACGCACCGCCCTTCACGCGAATCTCGTTCCACAGGTAGTCGTAGGAGAGCGCATTGGCAGCCACGGCCCAGGCGCCCGTCACGTCAAGCCCTAAGCGACGCGGGTCGCACGCGCTTGCCGCAAAGCAGATGTCGCTGGGGATGACAAAGGCCTCGTGGCGGTCGCACGGCGTCGGCACCACGAGTGCGTTGCGGCCGGCATCGGCGCCGTGGCCCGCGCCCAGCCCCAGGTCGCCCGCGGCGGCCCAGTACGCGTCAAAGTCCTCATCGCTGCCGGTAAAGCTCGCCAGGCAACCGTCGGCCACAAAGATACGGCCAGCTCGGCAAGCTTGGCGCGTAGGTCGCCCAGGCGCTCGTCAAAGTGGTCGAGCAGATCGCGCAGGAACAGATAGAAATCAACGCCCGAAAGCTGCTCGCGCACCACGGCCGAAGGCGAGCTGTAGCTCATCGCGCGACCGAGCGCCGCCGAGTGACCGTTGTTGATAAAGCCCTGCTCAAGCCCAATGCGAATCTGCGTGAGCACGTCGCGCACGCGGTCGGCGTCGGCGTCGAGCAATAGCGTGCTCGACCACACCTCGCGCGGCAGGCTCGCCAGCGCATCGATCTTCTCGGATAGGGCGCCGGCGCTCACCAACAGATAAGGGCGCACGCCGTCCACGTCGGGCTGGGTCATGACCTCGGTCGTAAAGCTCAAAAAGCCGAGCTTGCCGGCGAGCAAGTTGTCGAGCTCCTCGGCCGAGTGCTCGCTCGTGGGCAGCTGCTTGAGCAGGCGGCAGAGCAGCGTCACATAGGGCAGGTCCTTAAACGCGACGCAGCTCAGGTCGAAATACTGCATGGCGTAGGCCAGGCGGTTGGTGGGGATGCCGTGGCGCAGGCAGGGGATGGGCGCAGTGGTGTCCACGACCAGCGGCGGCTCGGGGCGCGCCTCGCCAATGTCGGAAACGCGCAGGCGCGGCAGCGTGGCCTTGGCCTCGGGCGTGTCCTCGGCCTCCTGCGCGGCACGCAGTGCGACCGTGCGCTCGACCACGTCGGCCAGCTCGGCATCGGTCATGGCGTCGCGCTTGGCAGCCAGCTCGGCAGCTTCGGCGCCCTCCGAACCCTCAGCGGCGTCCACCGGCACCAGCTCGACCAGCGCCATGTGGTCGTTTTCCAGCACGAGCTCGCGCAGCAGGTCCTCAAAATAGCTGCCGTCCAGCTCGCCACGCAGCTCCTCGTACACCGGGCCGTACTTGAGCGCCAGCGTCGCGGCGTCGTCATCGTAGAGCCACGTGCTCAGCGCGTCGCACGCAATGGCCACGCCGTCGGCGATGCCATAGTCGCGCTGGCGCAGGTCGTACTCGTTGCTGCTGATGATGGCTTCCAGGCGCTCGCGCGGAACGCCGTGCTCGCACAGGTCGCGGCAGGCGTCCTGGAACACGCGGCGCAGCTCGCGCGCCACGCCGGGCTGCGCGTTTTGCAGCATGATGAGCTCGTAGGGCTGCAGGTTCTCGGCCGCGGTGTAGCTCACCACGTTGCCGCCCAGGCCGGCGGCCAGAATGGCCTTCTTAACCGGCGCTTCGTTGGAGCCCAGCAGTGCCTCGAACAGGATGTCCGCCGCGATCGTGCGCTTGCGGTCGAGCGCGCTGCCCAGCACCAGGCCCAGGCCAACCAGGGCGTTCTCGGGCGTAGTGGCCATCTCGACGCGCTTATACTCGCAGGTCACAGGCTCCTGCACGTCCAGCGGATTGGGCGCCAGCGTAGACGGGTCCTCGCCGGCGGCAACGGCAGCGTCCATGCGGCGGCTCGCGGCGCTCGGCTGCGACAGGTAGCGCTCGTCCAAAAAGGCCAGCGCGCGGTCCACGTCCAGGTCGCCGTAGAGCGTGATGTAGGAGTTGGAAGGATTGTAGTGGCGCGCGTGCGTGTCCAGGAACTGCTCGTAGGTGAGCGCGGGAATCGCGCGCGGGTCGCCACCGCTCTCGTGCGCATAGGCGGTGTCGGGATAGAGCGCGGCGTTGACGGCGTCGTCCAGCACACTCATGGGGTCGGACAGCGCGCCCTTCATCTCGTTGAACACCACGCCGTTATAGCGCAGCGTGCCCTCGCGCAGGCTGGCGGCGCTGCCTTCGCCCTCGGCGCTCTCCGGCAGGTCCAGCTCGTAGTGCCAGCCCTCCTGCTCAAAAATGGTCGGCTTGGTATAGATGGCCGGGTTGAACACGGCGTCCAGGTACACGTCCATCAGGTTGTACAGATCCTGCTCGTTGGTGGTGGCAACGGGGTAGATGGTCTTGTCGGGGTAGGTCATGGCGTTGAGGAACGTCTGCATGGAGCTCTTGATCAGGTCGACAAACGGCTCCTTGACGGGGAACTTGGCCGATCCGCACAGCACCGAGTGCTCAAGAATATGGAACACGCCGGTGGAATCGGCCGGCGGCGTCTTAAAGCCAATGGCAAAGGCCTTGTTTTCGTCGTCGCATGCCAGGTACAGCAGGCGAGCGCCCGATGCGGTGTGGCGCAGCACGTAGGCGTCCGAGTCGAGCTCGGGCACGGTCTCGCAACGCTCGACGGCAAAACCGTGGCAGGTGGTACCGGGCACCAGCAGCGCGGCAGCAGCGGCGCGCGGGTCGGTTGAGGTGGTGGGCATAGGCAGTCTCCTTTGACGCCCCAGCGGGGGCGAATCGAGTCGAATCCTCGAGAGTATACCCATATGGGACCGCGGCTCT
>USQE01000040.1 GCA_900556675.1 uncultured Collinsella sp. | reverse complement strand
GCGGGCCTCGAGCACCAGGCCGCCCACGATAGACGGGTCGACCTGCTCGATAAGGAATACCTTGCGGCCGAAGTCCTGCTCGCATTTCTTAGTGATGGTTTGACGCAGCTCGTCGTCGAGCGGGATCGCCGTGGTGACGGTCACGCCCACTACATCCTCGTCTTCCTCGGCAACATACTTAAAGGCAGCTGCCACCTTGGGAAGAAGGTCGAGCTGGTCGCGCTTGGACATGGTGTCGAGCACGGCGATGATCTCGGGGCTGGCAGAAGCCAAGCGCTCGATCATCTCGAGGTCCTCGAACACATGGTTCTCGGCCTTGGCGGCTTCCAAAAGGGAACGCGCGTAGGTCTCGAGCACCTTGTCCTGATAGCGGCTAGTCGGCATTCAGGCTACCTGCTTCCTGGATGTAGCGCTCGATGAGCTTCTTCTGCTCGGCCTCGTCCTCGAGTGCCTCGCCCACGATCTTGGTGGCGACGGCAACGGACAGGTCGGCGATGGAGCTCGCGGCACCGGCGTAGATGGACTTGCGCTCGTCCTCGACGGTCGTATGGGCCTTGGCGATGATCTCCTCGGCCTCCTTGTGAGCAGCCTCGATGATACGGGCACGCTCGGACTCGGCGTCCTTACGGGCCTCGAGAACGATGTCGGCAGCCTGACGACGGGCGTCGGTGACGATCGAGTCGGACTCAGCGCGCTTGGCGATAGCCTCCTGCTTGGTCTTCTCGGCCTCGTCGAGGCTCTCCTCGATCTTCTTGCCGCGCTCCTCCATGGTTTTCATGATGCCCGGCAGGGCGACCTTGGCCAGCACGATCCAGATAATCAGGAAGGCGATAAGCGCCGGGATGAACTCCGCCATCTTAGGGATGAGGATGTCCGCACCGGCGGCGCCGTCCTCGGCGAACGCGGAAACCGGCATGAGCAGCGCGGCCGCGGACGCGGAGAGTGCGATCGCGCTCTTCTGGGATGAAAGATTCATACTTGACGCTCCGTGCTATTTAACGATCAGCGCGACAACGAAGCCGATCAGAGCCAGAGCCTCGCCGAAAGCGGAGCCCATGATGAAGACGGTGAACACGCGGCCCTGGACCTCAGGCTGACGGGCCATAGCACCCGTAGCACCCAGAGCAGACAGGCCGATAGCAAGACCAGCGCCGATAACACCGAGACCGTAACCGATAACTCCCACGATTCCTCCTTTGTCGTGCGTGTCTTATTTCACGCAGGATAACCTTTTTATAACTGCCGGGCTCCATGGGTACGGGCACCGGCGGTTTAACGAATTGCCTTACCTTTAAGGCGCGAACGGAAGACTACTCCTCCTCCGCGACCTCCTCTGCCTCGGAGACATACACGGCGGTAAGGACCGTGAAGACGTAAGCCTGGATGGCGCCGACCACAAGCTCGATCGCATAGATCAGGATGAGAATGGCAAGCCAGGCCAGCGAAGGCAGGGCGCCGACGGCGTGGGCCGCGGAAACCTGCTGAAGCAGCGGCTGCATGAACATGCTCGCCATGATGGCGAACGAGCCCATGACCACGTGTCCTGCGAACATGTTGCAGAACAGACGGACGGCGAGCGTGATGAGGCGCAGGAAGGTCGAGAAAAGCTCGACGACCCACACGAGCACGTTCATCGGGAAGCTCACGCCCTGCGGAGCGAGGCTCTTGATGTAGCCGATCACGCCGTGAGCCTTGCATCCGTAGTAGATGAAGTACACGAAGGCGAAGATGGCGAGCGCGGCGGTGGAGCCGATTGCGCCGGTGCCGGGCTTCATTCCCGGAATCAGGCCGATCATGTTGTTGATCAGGATGAACAGGAAAAGCGAGCACAGGAACGGGAAGTGCTTCTTCCAGTTCTCACCCACGACGCCCTTGCCGATATCGTTCTCGACGTACTCGATGATGTACTCGAAACCGTTGACGAAGAAGCCCTTGGGAACCAAAGTCTGCTTCTTCTTGAACACGGCTAGGACGATCAGGAGCACGATCGTGGAGACGATCAGCCAAAACGAGTACTGCGTGATGCCGCAGCTCAGATCGCCCACGACAGGGGTGGAGCTGAACTCGCTGACCAGATGATTAATCTCATCAGGCAGCTTTTCAAAAATTTCCACGACTTACCTTTCGACCTCATGAGGATCTCGCAGCGCCTTGGCGACGCGAACCGCGCAGGCGGCCATAAAGGCCACGAAGCCGATCGCCTCGCCCAGGAGGAACATGCGAAATGCCTCTCCGAACAACACAAACACAACCAAGGTAAAGACAAGCAACGCGATTGCCGAGACCGCGAGACTCACCATACCCTTGAGCATGTCCGCATTCTGTTTATCGTCAAGAACCGGCTTGAGCGTAAAGACAAAGGGAAGGAAGGCAATTGCGCCCGCGATGGCGCCTGCAACGATAGCGAGCAGATCGGCTATCTGAAACACTGGCGTCCTCACTTTCCTTTTTAACGCCTCACAGGACAGTTCCCGCCAAACATTGGTGACTATTGTACGAGCCAATCGCTAAAGTACAACCGAAAAAGCATCGGTTAATACGCACCTGTTCGTTTTCTTAAGACCTTCTTTATGCCGCAGGTACGCTAATACGTTTTTCTCGAACCCCTCAGCGCAAAACGTCCGTTAACAGGAGCGCGCGTGGACGTCTTTTGCTCGCCCGCGCGCACCGTTTCTTCGTATTTGCAGCCGCGGCCGTCTTAGCCCAGCGACTAGAGCGTGCCGTAGATGCGGTCGCCGGCGTCGCCCAGGCCGGGAACGATGTAGGCGGCCTCGTTGAGATGGTCGTCGATGGCGCACGTATAAATATGTACGTCGGGGTCCTTTTCGGTCAGTGACTTGAGGCCCTCGGGCGCGGCGACGATGCACAGCATGCGGATATCCTTGACACCGCGCTCGCGCAGGTAGCTGATGGCCATCTCAGCCGAACCGCCCGTGGCGAGCATGGGGTCGACAACCAGGCAGATGCGCTGGTCGATATCCTTAGGCATCTTGCAGTAATACTCATGCGGCTCGTGGGTGACCTCGTCGCGTTCCATACCGATGTGGCCCACGCGAGCGGAGGGCACCAGGTCGAGGATGCCGTCGACCATGCCAAGGCCCGCACGCAGGATGGGCACGATGGCGAGTTTCTTGCCGGCAAGCTGTTTGAACGTGGCGGTAGTGATGGGGGTCTCGACCTCGACGTCTTCCATGGGCAGGTCGCGCATGGCCTCGTAGCCGTCAAAAAGTGCGAGCTCGCGCACAAGCTGGCGGAACTGGTTGGTGCCGGTGTTTTTGTCGCGCAGGATCGACAGCTTGTGCTGGACGAGCGGGTGGTCGACAAGCGTCACACGGGACGCGTCGTAGGTGACGGTCATGGGTTGATTGCCCCTTTCGTTGCGGCCGCAAAACGACCTTGCTGACAAGGCGCGAAGCAATGTTGCCGCCGCGCGCCATGCATTAGTTTAGCGGTTTGTTATATCGAGCAGCCCATCACAGCCCTACTGTGCGATGCTGAGCGAGCGCCTGACTGCATCACGCCAGCCCGCAAGGTTTTGCTCGCGGCGCTCGGCGGACATATGGGGAAGGAAGGTCCTAACGATCTGGGCATTTTGCTCCAGCTCTTCAAGGTCTTCCCAATAGCCGACGGCAAGACCCGCCAAGTACGCGGCACCGATTGCCGTGGTCTCCACCGTCTCGCATTGCAGCACGGGGATATCCAGCAGGTCGGCCTGGAATTGCATGATGAACTCGTTGCGTGAGGCGCCGCCATCGACGGACAGGCGCTCAATCGAAAGTCCCACGTCCTGCTCCATGGCGCGCAGCACGTCATAACTCTGGTAGGCCATGGACTCGCAGGCCGCACGCACAATGGTCGCGCGACTCGAGGCACCGGTCAGGCCGCACACGATACCGCGGGCACGCGGGTCCCACCAGGGAGCGCCCAGGCCAGCGAAGGCGGGGACGAAGTAGCAGCCCTCGTTGTCGTTGATCGAAGCGGCGAGTTGCGCGGACTCGCTCACACTCGAGATGATGCCCATGTTGTTGCGCAGCCAGTTCATGGTTGAGCCGGCGGCAAAGATAGAACCCTCGAGCGCATAGCTGATCTTGCCGTCCGCGGCGATACCGATCGTGGAGACCAGACCGTTCTTGGATTCGACGACCTCGTCGCCGGTGTTCATGAGCATAAAGCAACCCGTGCCATAGGTGTTTTTGGTCTGGCCGGGATGGAAGCAGCAGTGGCCGAACAGCGACGCCTGCTGATCGCCCGCCACGCCCATGATGGGCGGCATGTTGGTCATGATGTCGCTCGCGACGCGGCCGTAGTCGCCCGAGCTCCAACGAACCTCGGGCATCATGGAACGTGGAACGTCAAAGAGCGCCAGCAGGTCGTCGTCCCAATCGAGCGTATGGATATTAAAGAGCGCCGTGCGGCTGGCATTGGTGTAGTCGGTGGCAAAGACCTGACTGCCGGTGAGGTTGTAGATGAGCCAGGTATCGATGGTGCCGAACATGAGGTCGCCCGCCGCCGCGCTCTCACGCGCACCGTCGACGTTGTCGAGGATCCACTGCACCTTGGAAGCCGAGAAATACGGATCGAGCGTGAGTCCCGTGCGGGAGCGCACCAGCTCTTCTGCGCCCCGCTCGACCAGCTCGTCGATCAGAGGTGCGGTGCGACGGCATTGCCACACGATGGCGTTATAGATGGGTTGACCGCTTATGCGGTCCCACACCACCGTGGTCTCGCGCTGGTTGGAGATACCGATGGCGGCGATGCGGTCAGAATGGATGCCGCTCTTAAACTGGACCTCCATCATCACGCCGATCTGGCTGGCAAGCACCTCCATGGGGTCTTGCTCTATCCAACCGGGACGCGGGAAGCTGGTTTTGACGCTACGACGTGCCTGCGCGACGATGCAGCCGTACTCGTCGACGATGGTCGCAAGTACCGAGGTGGTGCCGCAGTCGAGCGCCATGATGTAGGAACCGCCAAAGTTAAACGAGGCATCTTCCATGCCCAGGCTGCCCAGATTCAACGACATCGCTTACACCTTTCTATTGCATCGGGTCGGACAGGACCCGTTCGATCTCTGATGCGGGAAGTGCGCCTTGGCGCAGGATCTGGAGCCCGCCGTGCTGGAACGACACGATGGTCGAGGCGTCGCAACACGGGGTCTCGCCGGCGTCGACGGCAACATCGACCCCCTCCAGGATGCGCTCCTCCACCGTGACAAAACTTGCCGGCGCGGGCGCGCCATGCGTGTTGGCGCTGGTGCAGGCAAGAGAGCTGCCGCAGGCGCGGATGAGCGCTTGCACCACGGGCGAGGCCGAAGCGCGAAGTGCCACCGTGTCGTCGGCGGCGCGCATAAAGGTCGGCACGCAGGGGGCCGCCTTGACCACGATAGTCAGGGCTCCCGGCCAGCATCGTCGCGCGAGTACGCGAGCCTCTTCGGGGATATCCACGCCATAGCGGTCGAGTGCTTCGGCATTATCAACCAGCCAGGCGACCGTTTGGGTGAGCTTGCGCTGCTTGAGGGTAAAGATGCGGCGGTAGCCGGTACCGAGCGCAGGGACCGCGGCGCCATTGACGACAGCCTGCGGATCGCGCGGCCACGATGGGAATTCGCTTGTATCTTGGGGTACGGCGTCCGAGAAGGCGTTGACTGCCACGGCGACACCGTAGACGGTCTCGGTCGGGATCAAGGCCAGGCCGCCGCGGCCGAGCACCTCGGCCGTGCGCTCGACGGAGAGCCGATGCGGCTCGCGCGTTCCCTCGTATACCCGATAGACCGTCTGCATGTGTATGCCAGCCCCTTGCGCTCTGGTGAAAGTTTGTTTACTGAGGGGCATTCTCGCACGAAACATTCAGCCTATTTGCCCAGAGCGCATGTTGGTTTGGTGAGCGGCTCTAGTAGTCGGTGAAAGTGAGGGGGTTATTGGAAGGCTACAGACTTCTTTGGTCTTCCGGCGTGACGTTCTTGGGCGGCGTAGCGCTCGATGCTGTCTATCGTTATCATCCGACGGCCATCGACGAGTTCAACATCGAGCTTTCCGGCTTTGACCAGCGCGGTAATCCGCGGAGCGGAGACTTTGAGGTCCAGCGCCGCGTCTTTAAATGTTCGGCACGCCGCTTCCCGAGCGTCCTCGTAGTCGATTTCGACTGAAAGGGCCACGACCTCGGCCGAACGTTCGTACCCTGCCGGAGTCAAACCGTTGTTGAGGTCGTCGGCCAAAAACGCCATCAGCGCCTCGGTGGCATGGGCAATCGCTTCTTCGCGCGTATCGCCATCGGCAAAAGCGCCGGGAATCTGCGGGAAGCTGGCGCAGTACCCGTCGTCTTCTTTTATGAGAACGCAGTCATAGGTAAATCGCTGCCTCATTTTGCCTCCAACTACCATCCAGCTTGGCGACGAATACTTGCCCACGTGCCCTTCTTTGGTCGATCACCACCAGAGCCGTTCACGGTGACAACACGGTCGCCAGAAACATACTTAGCATGACTACCGACTTGCGCGACCTTCACGAATCCATCGTGCTTGAGTAGGGCAATGATTTCCCGAAAGGTAGGAGGTTGCATGGGCCGACCTCTTTCAGCCGTCCTAATTATAAACTAGTTTATAATTTTTGCTAACCAGTTAATAAATATTACTGGCGCTGTTTGGGCTGAGTGACGATGGCTCGGACGATGCGGGGGCGATCGGTAAGGTCGCGGACGATGCGCACGTCCGACAGACCCGCTTGACGACAGAGCTCGGCCGCGGCATCGAGGGCGCCCTCGTAGAGCTCGCAGGCAAACAGGCCGCCGGCGCGCAACATGTAGGGCGCCGCGTTGAGCAGGCGGCGGAAGATATCGAGGCCGTCGGCACCGCCCTCGAGCGCCAGATCGGGCTCAAAGTCTTTGACCTCGTGCGGCAGCGAGCGCATGACGCCGGTCGGGATGTAAGGTGGGTTGGAGACGAGCACGTCAAAGGTGCCCCACTCTTCGCGGGGAATGGAACTCACCAGGTTGGTGAGGCTAAAGGTAACCTCATCTGCCGTGAGGCCGAGGGCGTCGCGGTTTTTGGTAGCAAGGTCGATGGCGCGCGGCTCGATATCGGTAGCAGTGCAGGTAACGTGGCCGCGGCGCTCCCAGGCAAGGGAGAGCGAAATGCAGCCCGTGCCGCAGCCGACCTCGAGAACGCGGGCAGTGCAGGGCTCGGTTGGGGCAGGCGCAGCGGCATCCTGAGCTAAAGCCGTCTCCTGGTCGGCACCCTCGATGGCGATGCCGTATTCGTCGAGCTCGGACTCGGCGGCTTCCGCGGCTTCGGCTTCTGCTGCCTGCGCGGCGGCTTCCTCGGCCTCGCGATCGGCCAGTTCCTCGGCATAGGCACGGCTGCCCAGTACGTCGCTGCCTAGCGCCGCCTCATCGGCAGCCGTCAGGTTAGCGGCACGGCGCTCGGCGGTCGCCCGTTCGTCTGCCAGCGCGGCCTCGGCCTTGCGAGCCTGCTCGACCTCATCGTTCCAAGGCAGCTCAACACGCTGACGGGCAGCAGCCTCGGGGCTCAGCACCTCGGCATCCAGATAATTGAGGACTTCCTCGACGAGCATCTCGGTTTCGGGGCGCGGAATGAGCACACCGGGGGCGCACGCGACGTCGATCATGCGAAACTGCGTGCTGCCCGTGATGTATTGCAGCGGTTCACCTTTAGCGCGACGAACAACGGCCGCGTGCATGGTCTCGAGCTGGGCCGCGTTAAGCGTCTCGTCCATACGTATATATAGGTCAATGCGCGCCAGGCCCGTGGCGGCGCACAGCAGCCACTCGGCAGAAAGACGGGGGTGCTCCTCGCCGCGCTCGGCCAGGTACTCCTTGGTCCACTCGAGACAACGCTTGATGGTCCAGATCTCGTTTGCCATGGGGCCCTCCCCTCTTAAGCGCCGGACGGCGCGCGAATGTCGGAGCAGATTGTACGCGAGGGCGGCACGCGGCAAGGGACGATTGAAGGCGAATATCGAGAATCAGCCCAGAATTTTGCTTGGAACCTGCCTGAAATGTTCATTCGTCGACGTCTAAAT
>USQE01000039.1 GCA_900556675.1 uncultured Collinsella sp. | reverse complement strand
AGGCTGGCAACGAGAAGATGGGCATCGCGCTGGCAAAGCTGGCCGAAGAGGATCCGACCTTCAAGACCTACACCGATGCCTACGATGCCGCCAATCCGCGTATCGCGCTCAAAATCGAGCATACGTACCACGTTGCCGAGGCATGCGATGCCGTGGCACGCGAACAGGGCTGGTCACCTCAGGACATTGACCTAGCGTGGCTTTGCGGCCTGCTGCACGATATGGGTCGCTTTGAGCAGCTGCGACGCTGGGACACGTTTAAGGATGCCGAGAGCATGAGCCATGCGGCGTTGGGCGTCGAGGTTCTCTTTGGCGAAAACCCTGCAGACGCGCCCGCGACAACAAGTATCCGCGACTTTATCGACGATCCGGTAGAAGACGAGTTGATTCGCGCAAGCATTGCCTATCACAGCGATTTCCGTCTACCCGCGCAGCTCGACGAGCGCACGCGGCGCTTCTGCGATATTGTGCGCGATGGCGACAAGGTCGACATTATGCGCACCATCGCCGACAGCACCGTCGACACCATCCTCAAAGTGGATGAGGACGTGTTTCTTGCCAGCCACTTCTCGGCACCGACGCTGGCTGCCTTTGACGAGCACCGCTGCGTCACGCGCGATGAGCGCGATGAGCCCGCGGACTACTTGGTGGGGCTTATCTGCTTTATGTTTGAGCTCGTCTATCCGGCAAGCCGCGCGCTGACGCGCAAGCAGGGCGATATCTACCGCCTGCTCGACGCACCTTTTGGCATCGTGCGGCCCTTTACCGACCCCGCCACGCAAGCGACCTGGGAACGCCTAAAGAAAGAGATGCGAGCCTGGCTGGCCGGCGCCTAGCGCTCGAGCTGGGCCAGGAGCTCTTCGACGACTTCGACGGCGTCGCCGACAACTTTATACTGCGCAGCGCCGAAGATGGGGGCATCCGGGTCCTCGTTGACAGCGATGATGCACTCCGCGCCGCCGATGCCGGCAAGATGCTGGATAGCGCCCGAAACGCCGATACTCACAAGGAGCTTGGGCGAAACCGACACGCCGGTCTGGCCAATCTGGTGGCGATACTCCAACCAGCCTGCCTCCACAACGGGACGCGTGCAACCAAGCTCGGCACCCAAGGCATCGGCGAGTTTTCGCATCAGGGGCAGATTCTTCTTGGAGCCGATGCCGCGGCCCACCACGACCAGGCGCTCGGCATCGGCAATTGATGCCTGCTGCCCCCACTCCTCGGCGGGAATCGAGATCTCGACACGGGCCTTAACATCATTCGCAAGCGATACCTGGGTAATCGTGCCAGAGCGGCTGTAGTCAAACTCGGGTGCCCCAAAGATGCCGGGGCGCACCGTTGCCATCTGCGGCCGATGATTGGGGCAGATAATGGTGGCCATCAAGTTGCCGCCAAACGCCGGGCGGGTCTGCTGCAGTAGACCCGTCTCCGTATCCATCGAAAGCACCGTACAGTCGGCCGTAAGGCCCGTCTGCAAGCGTACGGCCACACCGGGCGCCAGCTCACGACCAAAGGCGGTTGCGCCGTACAGAATGGCCTCGGGTCTGCGCTCGGCCACCAAATCGCAGATGAGACGAGCATAGATCTCCGCATCGTTTTGGCGCAGTCGCTCGTCGCGGCAGACCACGACCTCGTCGGCACCGGCGCAGACCAGATGCTCCAGGTCCTCAAGCGAGCCCTCGGGGCCCATGCCGGCCAATGCCACCAGACGGCAACCGCGAGCATCGGCAAGCTCGCGCCCCTTACCCATGAGCTCGTAGGCCACCGGAGCCACGACATCGTGATCGTCGGTCTGAACGAATACCCATATGTCTCGATACGCATCGAGGTCAACCGCGCCGGCGGCCTCGTCGCGCTCGATCGAAATGGCATTGACGGGGCAGGCGTCGACGCACCCGCCGCACAAGATACAGCCGTCGGTCACATGGGCGCAGCGGTTGGGGCGCTCGCCCTCCATCACAATGCCACCCGAGGCACAGGCGCGAACGCAGCGGCCACAGCCAACGCACGCCTCGCTATCGATTATCAGTCCGCTCATCTATGCCATCCCCTCGATAATCTTGGCAATCTTTGCCGCCTGCTCGACCGGCGTGCCCTCGATGGCCTCGCACGTTTGGTCGCGGTCGGGCACAAACGAGCGCACGACCTGCGTCGGCGATCCGGTAAGGCCGCAACGCGAAGGGTCAGCATGTACATCGGCAGCACAGACCACCCGCACATCCGCATCTTCGGCCGCGCGAATGCCGGCGATGCTCGGCATGCGCAGCTGGCCGATCTCCTTGGCGGTCGTCATCGCGCACGGCATCTCCAGATAGACCGTCTCCTCGCCGGCATCGCAACCGTGAACGAGCGAAAGCGCACCGCACGTCGTAAAACCTGCGCTCTGCACGCAGCTCACATCGGTCACGCAGGGAATCTCGAAGGCGCCGGCCAGCTCGGGGCCAATCTGGGCGGTATCGCCATCTACCGCCATCTTGCCGCAGATGAGCAGGTCGAAGTCCTCGTCGAGCGCCTCGATACCGCATTTGAGGGCATAGGTGGTCGCCAACGTGTCCGCGCCCGCAAAGGCGCGATCGGTCAGCAGCAGCGCATCATCGGCGCCGCGGGCAATGCAGTCGCGCAGCAGCGATTCGGTTGCAGGGATACCCATCGACACCACCGTCACGCGCACATCCATGCCAAAGCCGATAAAGTCGTCCTTGAGCGCCAGCGCGCATTCGAGGGCACTTGCATCGAAGGGATTAATGACCGCCTGCTTGCCATCACGCACGATGGTATTGGTTTTGGGGTCCATCTTGACCTCGGTGCTTCCCGGTACCGCCTTGACGCACACCACCATATGGAAATCGCTCATCTTCACGCGCCCCCTTTCTGGACGAGTTCATCCAAGAGCTTCTCCGAAAATAGGTTGCCACGACCCAGCTGCCCGGCAGGATCGAGCTGCAGCTTGAGTCGAGCCGATTCGACCATGGCCTCGTGGCCGTACATCGTCTCCAAAAAGCTCGCTTTGATCTTGCCGACGCCGTGCTCGGCAGAGACGGCGCCGCCCATAGCCGTTACCTCCGCAGCCCACCGGGCAAACAGCTCACCACCGCGACGATAGTCCTGCGCATCGCGCGGCAGGATATTCACATGCAGATGGTTGTTGCCGATATGTCCCCAGGCGGCAGACTCAAGCCCGCTTTCGGCCAGCGTGCGGCGATAGAAGGCAACGACATCGGCCAGGCGCGCGTTGGGTACCGACATATCCGACCCCAGTTTGGTAATGGTGGGGTCGGTGCGGCGACGCTCATCGATGAGCATGTTGACACTCTCGGGGACGGCGTGGCGGAAGAACCGCTGGCATTCGCGATCGACCTCGGTGCGCGCAACCCAGGTCGCGTCATCGCGGCCGCCCGCAAGCTCCAAAACCCATCCCAGGTGGTACAGCTCCTCAGTCGCTTGAGCCTCGTCGTCGCAGTCGAGCTCCACGTAAATACAGACCTTTGCCTCATCGTCGAGTGCCGGCAGCGAGGCAAACGCGGTCGACTGCTCGCGCTGGCGGCGAAGGATATCCAAGGCGCCGGCATCGAAATACTCAATAGCGGCGGCATGGGACAGCACGGGGCGCACGGAATCGGTAAAGGACACTGCCTTGTCCTCGCTGTCGAAAAAGCAGCTCACGCCCCATACGACCGAAGGTGCCGCCTGCAGGGCGATCTCGAGCTCGGTAATGACGCCGAGTGTGCCGCACGCACCGATGAAAAGATCGATGGCGTCCATATCGTCCGAAACGAAATAACCCGACGCGTTTTTGGTCTTGGGCATGGTATAGCCAGGAAGATCCAGCTCGAGCGCGCGGCCTTCCGCTGTCACGAGCGACAAGTGGCGTGCGTCAGCGTGCGCCTGACCTCGATGAAGCTCAAGCAGGTCGCCGTCCGCCAGTGCCACGTGAAGCCCCGTAACGTGCGGGCGCATGGGGCCGTAGGCGTAACTGCGGGCACCGGAGGCATTGCACGCCGCCATGCCGCCCAGGCAGGCAGATGCCTCGGTGGGATCGGTGGGGAAGAACTGCTCAGGAGCTGCCTGGAACTCCTCATAGGCCTCAAGCGATACCTGATCCCAGTCAGCGGTCGGCAATGCCTTCTTACCCAGTTGCTTGCGCAACTCCGAAAGCACGACGCCCGGCTCCACGCGCAGCAGAAAACGGCCTCGCTCGTCGCGGCGAAGACCCAGGTAGCGATTCATACGAGAAGTGTTGAGGATATGCCCGCCGTGAGGCACGGCGCCGGCAGCCAGACCGGTCCGAGCACCCTGGACCGTTATTGGAACATGCTCGGCATGGAGCTTTCGTAGAATGGCGCGGACTTCGTCCTCCGTTGTCGGAAACGAGATGCTCGACGCCTCGCCCGATGTGCGAGATTCATCGCGACCATATTCTTCGAACTCGTCGCCGAAGGGTTTGATGGCTGCAGACACGCGAACTCCCCCTTTAGTTAACTACAGTGTTTGCAGGGAGATGTTACCGCATCGTTTCGTCGACGTGACTGAGACCGTCTCCATAATTAGCGAATTTTACGTTTGCGCAATTCGGCGAGCGGCGGCGTTTTCTCGGCAGGCGCTCTATTTAACGCGCTCCTTTCCATCGCAGCCACGCACACAATTGGCGCTCGAAAAAACTTGAGATATTTTTTAGCGTCTCTCACCTGCGGCGATGTAAACCCGTCAAGCATTTGGTCAGAAATTGGTCAAGTTGTGGCTGATACGGTCGGCATCGACAGCCAAAACCAATAGAAGGTTTGGCCCAAAAACAGGGAGGTTCCCATGGCATATTACTGGCCCCAGTACGGCATCGCCATCGAAGTTGACGATGACCCATATCTTCTGCCCTTCGATGAGGAGGCATTTCCCGATGCGGCTGTCTATCACGTCACCACCGACGTGATTTGCGATCCCGAATCGTTTTCGGCACTCGCCCACCACATCGCCCACATCCACGACATCAAACTCGACCCAAACTTCGACGAGCTCATCTACTCGCGACGCCTCATGCTCCACATGCTCTTTGGCGCCGATCCGTCCACGTTCGCGCGCGTCTATACCACTAAGGATGCCGCATGAGCGTAAGGAAGCAGTCGAGCCCTCTAGGGTCAAAACATCGAAAAAGGCTCGGCGCCGTCTGTTTGGCCATCGCCTGCGCCCTTATCGCCGTCGGCCTTTACGCTTGGCAGTCAAAGCCTGTCGCCGAGACGGGTGCCTCGGTCACAGCGGCAGAGGGTAAGTCGCGTCAGGAAATCCAGGACGAGCTCGATGCCATCGTCCGCGACAACATGATGACGATCTCGGTCGCACCGGTCGCCCAGCTACAAAAAGGCGGCAAGCTGCGCATCAACGTGCAAAACGTCCAGGATAACAAGTTTCCCCAGCGTTTCCGCGTGATCCAAAACGACGAGACCATCTATGAATCGGGCGTGGTCGAGACCGGCAAGACCGTTGAGACCTGCCCTGCAGGCGACATCAAAGAAGGCGAGGCGTATATCGAGATTCAAGCGCTCGACGCCAAGACCTACGACGTCCATGGCAATCCCACGCGCGTCAAGGTGCGAGTTGCGCAGACAGAAGACTAGACCTGCCACCTGTTATGAAAATGCGCACCCGTGCCGCTTTCGTCTAACCCTCACGGAAACGGTCCGTGACGAATAGAAAGGAACGATTATGGACATCACCAGGAACTTGAATGGGGCCAGGGTGCTCGTCGTGGGCGCAGGGCTGGCGCTCGCACTCGCAATGGGCGCCGCGCCGACCACCGCCCTGGCGGAGGGACGCACTGGAACCACCAACGTGACCATCAGGACCCAAATCGACAACATCAAGTTCAAAGCCCCGACCGTCATTCCGTTCGTCGCTAAGGCAGACGGCACGCTCCAGGGCCCTTCCGAGAATACAACCACCATCGACAATCTTTCAGCCTATGGCATCCACGTTACCAACATGAAGATTGCCGCCCAGAAGTCCTGGAGCATCGTCGCCGACGCCAAGACGGGGACCGCCCAGAACTCCATCGATTTTAAGGTCGGCCCAGACAAGGCACTCCAAGACGCCCACGCCGCGACGCAGGAAGCGGGCCTCGACCTTTCCAAAAATGCATCCTTCGACATGGGCTACCAGGGCATCGCCGATGGTACGGACAAGATTAAGCTTAAGACGAGCGGCACTGTCGCCCGCGTCACGCGAGACATCTTCCATGTGACCGGCACGGGCGACCAGGTCGCAACCATTACGTGGACGGTCGAGCCCGGTGCGCACACGGCCTAAGGCAATTGTCCTTGCCGTCATCATCGGCGTTGCAACGTTTGCCCCGATCGCCGCCTTTGCCCAACAAGAGCAGGCGCAGGCTGCCACGCAGGTAACTGTCGATCTATCGGAACTCGAACGCAGTGGCCAACATGAACCCCTCGCGCAAACGAGCGACACGCGACAGCTCCTGGCAGCAGGAATCGCCACGGCAGGCGCTAGCGCCATCGGCCTTGGCCTGCACATCAAACGCAGCCGGTAGCCACACGAATCGAGACCGTCCAGCATAGGTAAGGAGAACCCATGGCATCAAAGAACCTTTTGCCCGTTGCCGCGCTCTGTAGTGCGCTTGCCACCGGCATGCCCGTTGCCGCTCTAGCGACACCCGCCGTGGACGCCCCCTTACCTGCTGTCAACTGTCTCGCCACAAACCAGATGAGCACCATCGCGCGCCAACGCTTCTCGCTTGCGCAGGCAAGCATTTCGGCCTCGGGGTGCCTCCGTCGCTGCACGAACAGCTCGATAGTCGTGGATACCGAGCACTCGAGCACAGCGGACGGCCCCCTAACGGGATGCGTTATCTGCACATGGCGCGCAGCTGCAACTGATGCCGATGGCGATTACTGCGACGTGGAGCTGTGCCTCGACATCACCCTGTCCGATGACTCGGCGGACGGGGCAACAGTCGCCTTCGACAGCACGTTTTTCGAAAACGGAGGGGGTGTATGCCTGGGCTGCGTCCCCTCGAGCGCCGATGGCACGCAGCCCGCTATCTCATTCACCGCATCGCTGAAAATGACCAAGGCGGGCACCGACGCCACGGCAAATGGCGAGATCGCTCTAATGTTCTACGCGAGCGGCACAGAAAGCCAGGAGATTCGGGGCAAACAGCGGACCGGATCGCTCAGCCTGACGCGAGGGGCAGATCCCGGTCCTGTCGATATCAGTACCGAAACGCAAGATGTGCATCACGTCCTTGTCGATCCGGCGCTCCTCGAGATGGAATGGAGCGGAGTAGGAGCGGTCGGACTCGCCCCCTCGACAGGTGACATCGCAAGCGACTCCAGCGAGAGCAGCGGTGAAATAGCGCCTGGGGACAATGGCGCACCAGGCGGCATAACACCGCCATCGAGCGGTCCTTCAGCCACTTTCAGCGAGCCAAGCGAAACAGCCACCGCAGTGGGCGGCACGCAAGCTGGCGAAAACTTGGGGTGTCCCATGCCGGCAGACATCGACGAGGGCAATTGTTGCATGATGGTCGCGCTCGACCGCACGGAAACCGTCGACGCCGCGAGCATTGAGGTCACCGCTGCCGATAAGCCCGTCCGCAAAGCAGCCATTATCGCATTCCCTAAAACCGTCGAAGTTGTTTTTCTGCCATCGGGCGAGGTCGTAGCCCCCACCTTGCTCACCTTGCTTGGGGCAAAGGGCACGGCCAACCAAATCGACAACCTCACGGTCGCCGACCCTGCGACCACCGCAAAACTGCACCTGTATGCCGTAACCTCGGACGGAGGCAAAACCGAGGAATTCGACGGTGAGAATCTCCTGAATAACCGGATACTCCATAAAATGGAAGACGTCTCGTATCAAATTGAGCTCGTGGGATTTGACCGAGCTCGAGATGCCGATATCATCGCCGCGGCCATTGAGTCCCCGCAGCGACTCATGACGCTGTGCTTCGATTACAGCCCCTATGTCGTGATGGGAGGCTGAGGCTCGGGCACCAAATGCCGTCATTAATACCACTTATATAACGTATAGGATGAGGCATGACGCACCCTGCAGCCCGTTCTGCAACGATTGCCTGGTTGGCATCAATATGGGAGGGTTCATGCCGGGTTTGGGAACGGTCATCAACGTCGCACTTTTGATTGCGGGCGGACTGCTGGGCCTTATAGGCGGACACTTTATCACACCCCGCATCCAAGACACGCTCATGAAGGCGTCGGGGCTGTGCGTTTTGTTTATCGGACTGGGCGGCACCATGCAAAAGATGCTCGTCATTGACGGGAAAGCGCTGGAGACCACCGGCACCACCATGCTCATCGTCTCGTTTGCCCTCGGCTCGC
>USQE01000038.1 GCA_900556675.1 uncultured Collinsella sp. | reverse complement strand
ACCTTGGTGATGGCAGCGGTCAGCGTGGTCTTGCCGTGGTCGACGTGACCGATGGTGCCGATGTTAACATGCGGCTTAGTGCGCTCAAACTTCTCTTTGGCCATAAAGCCCTCCTCTAAACAGGTCGTCCCCGGACGGGACTTTGCCTTTATACCATAGTGGCCTCTCAACATACTATTGAGAAGCCACCGTGTTACCTATGGTAGCGGTGACTGGATTCGAACCAGTGACGCCACGGGTATGAACCGTGTGCTCTAACCAACTGAGCTACACCGCCGGATGGAGCCTGCAACCAGACTTGAACTGGTGACCTCTTCGTTACCAACGAAGTGCTCTACCGACTGAGCTATACAGGCACTTGACGGGTGGGAGCTATAGGATTCGAACCTATGTAGGCAGAGCCAACGGGTTTACAGCCCGTCCCCATTAACCACTCGGGCAAACTCCCAATCGTTCAAGTATCCGCAGGTCCTTTGGTCTTTTGGACCGCCGCCCCCGCGAACGAAAAAGATAATACGATGCAACCTTGTGGGCTGTCAACGAAAACCTCTAGATACACGGTGCCGGGCGTATCTATATAGCCGTGACCTGCGGTTTTATTGAGTTTGGATATGAAGGACGGTGGTTTTGGATACTGAGGTGACATTTCCCGAGGGAACACTTTGTCACGGTGGAGTACATCTGCAGCATCGACCTTCGATACCGACCCTCTTGCGCTATTACATAGGTCACGATCGTGCTTCCACGGCACGTTCAAGCGTGGATAATCTCCCGCTTTTAGCGCGGCTCTAAGCCCAAAGCGGAGATTATCCACGCTCATTCTCCAGACGGGAGAACTATAGAGCCGCTACTGCTCGGGCCAGACCAAAGTAGACCCATAGAGCGGCTCCCCCTTGGTGCAGGGGTAGCGACTCAAGTAACACGACGATAGCAAGTCGAAGAAATAGGTCATGGCGTATTTCGAATAAACGCCGAGTCGGTCAATTCCGTTTCCCGCATTACCAAGACGATATACACGGTCAAAAGACCTCGATTTGTCATCGTTGCTAAACGCAGTAATTAGAATCTTCCTGCCCGAACGGCAATCAAGATACTCACGCGCCTGGGACGCAAATAGCCCGGAGACCGATACGAGAATTATCAATGACTGCGAAGCGTCTCCCATGTTTTTCAATTCCGCGACGTTAGCCCCAGCAACTATGCGAACTATCTTGCCCGCATAAAACATTTCCTGCTGAAATCGTACGAGATTGGCGCTCACATTATTGGTGCACCAGATTTCAACGTTTTTATGGCCATCAATTTCGTCGGCAAGGTGCTTAATAGCGATATCGGACACGCCGCTTTCAACCTCAGCGAACATCTCGATCATGCGAACGTCGAGCTCTGCCCTGTACTCCTCGTAGCCAAATTCCTCCTCTCGATGGCTTAAGTCGCTTGGAAAGACTGATTGAGTAAATGATTCTTTCAAATCGCTAAGAGACTGGTAGCCCAATCGATTGCAGAAACGACGAACAGCGGAACGGGTCACGAATGCATCGCGGGTTATTGTGGCAACATTGATTTCGCTCGAACGCCTAATGTGAGCGATGAGATATCGAGCGATGGCGGCATCGTTTGACCCAAACTCGCTGTTGATGATGGAGCTAATGCGATTGAGCACATCGAAGTCATTGATATTCACGTGATCCCTCTTTCCGCTCTCCTCGAAATCATAGTTCATTTATTGAATCAAACAGCTTTGGTCGTTCTCCTATGATTCAAATCAGTTGACGTCATCTTAATCGTAATTCCGCCACACGTATCCACCGTGTTGAATGATGGAAAGGGGATTCATGGGCAACGTGAACAACATCCCGTTTCTCTGGGGTTCCGCCACGGCGTCTTATCAGTGCGAGGGTGCCTGGAACGAAGACGGCAAAGGCCTTGGCGAGTGGGATTTCTTTAACCACACAAGCAATAAGAACATCAACCATGTTGACGGTGATGTATCTTGCGACTTCTACCATCGCTATGAAGAAGATATCCGCATGATGAAAGAAGGCGGACAAAACACCTATCGCTTCTCTCTTTCATGGAGTCGAATCATCCCCACGGGTATCGGTGAAGTGAATGAAAAGGGTATCGATTTTTATAATCGGGTCATTGATTGCTGCCTCGAAAATGGCATAGAGCCCAACGTTACGCTGTTCCATTACGATCTGCCATTCACGCTTGCTTGCAAAGGCGGATGGCTGAACAACGATATGGCAGAGTGGTTCTGCAAATACGCCAAGATTTGCTTTGAGCGCTTTGGAGACCGCGTCAAAATCTGGGCTACCGTTAACGAGCCGCATTTCTACAGCTACTGCGTAAACATGTTGGGCAACTATCCCCCCAATCGATCGCTCGACGTTCAGTCGTACATGCAGTTTCAGTACAACCTGATGCGCGCAAGCGCACTCGCAGTCCGAGCATATCGTCAAATGGGCTACGACGGCATCATCGGTGCCGTCCACGATGGCGGCGTTGTCGAACTCGACCCGGCAACCGAGCACCCCGATGACGTATTTCGATACGCAGACTTTTTCGCCAATCGCATGATTCTGGCACCAGCACTTCAGGGTCAACTGCCGCCAGAAATGGACGAAATCCTTGAAAAACTTGGCGTCTCGCTCTATCGATCCCCAAATGACGTAGAAGAATTCAGAGACGGTAAAGTCGATTTTATTGGACTCAACGTGTATTGCCGAGAGTATGTAACCGACTGGCACGGTGGAGAGCTTGCCGTTTCGGCGAACAATAAGGGCGGTTCGAGCAAAAAGGTCGAAGGAAAATGCATTGCGCCCTTGTTTGAAAGCGCCCGCGACAGCAATGTTCCCCGCAATAAATGGGGCCGCGAAATACTCCCAAGTTGCATGTATTCAACCATCATGGATGTCCACGAGCGCTATGACGCGCCCCGCATCTTTATTACGGAAAACGGACATGGCGCCTATGAACAACTAGACGCAGACGGAATGATCCACGATGATGACCGCATCGAACTTCTGGGCCAGTTCATCGAGCACATGATGAGGGCTAAGCGCGACGGCGCGCGCGTTGAGGGCTACTACCTCTGGTCGACGATGGATCTGTATAGCTGGATCAACGGCTACGAAAAACGATACGGACTTGTCCATATCGACTTCGAGAACAATCTGGAGCGCACCCCCAAAAAGAGCTGGTATTGGTACCGAGACCTTATCTCGAAGTATCAGGAGCAGGAAGGTTAGGAGAAAGAGATGAAATATCAGGCAATGTCCGAAACAGTCCTAAAGGCTGTTGGCGGCAAAGAGAACATTACATCGGTAACTCATTGTGCGACGCGCCTTCGCATCGACGCACGAGACACCTCGATCATCGATCTCCAGCTCGCCAAATCGGCTGACCAGGCGCTCGGGGCAGTAGTCAGCGGTGGCCAGCTTCAGGTGATCATCGGCCCCAACGTCACCGAGGCCTACAACGACTTCCTCGACTTCGCGGGAATCGAAGTCGGCGGTGGCACGGTTGCCGACGATGCCCAAACCGCCAAAGACCTTGCAGAAGGCATTAAAAGCGATAACACCGCCATGGGCTTGATTGAGAAATTCGGGAACGTCTCTGCACAGGTATTCATGCCCATCGTCCCGGCGCTCATCGTTGGCGGACTCATTCTTTCGATCAAGAATCTCCTGGTCAATTATTGTGGATTGAGCACCGATAGCGGAACCGCCCAGGTTCTGCTGGCGATCTTCAGCGCCTCATTTAGCTTCCTGCCCGTTTACCTCGGCTATCAGCTCGCCGCCGTCATGAAGATGCAGCCTATCATGGGCGCACTGCTGGGCGCAATCATGATTAGCTCGTCTATTAGCGGTGCTGAGGGTCTCGACTTTCTTGGCATCCCCATCCCGACGAATGACTACTCGAGCACGGTGGTGCCAATCGTACTGGGCGTTGTGTTCATGTACTTTGTTGATCGCGGTCTTCAGAAAATCATCCCCGACATTACCAAACTGTTCTTGAAGCCGCTGCTCACCATGTTCATCGTCGTGCCTGTTGAGCTGATTATCCTCGGCCCCGCCGGCAGCATGATGGGCTACGCGCTGAGTGATGCCGCCACGTGGCTCATGGATAACGTGGCATTTATCGCTACTCCAATCCTTGCAGCCCTTAACCCCTATTTTGTCATGCTCGGTCTTGATAAGGCCTACATCGCGATCGAAGTTACGAGCTTGGCGCAGCTCGGCTGGGCGCCCATCATCTTTGGCTTCATCTCAAACCTCTGCATTGGCGGCACGAGTCTCGCCTTGGCAACTGCAATGAAAGGCAACAAGGAGAAGAGAGGTATGGTCACCACGGTTGCCGTCACCGCACTCTGTGGCGTAACTGAGCCCGCATTTTACGGCTGCCTCATCGAGCGTCCCCGCCTGCTTGTCGGCACAGCAATCGGCGCCCTCTGCGCGGGACTCCCTGCAGGCATCTTCGTCCTGAAGGAGTATGTTGCGGGAGCATGCCCCGGTCTTCTTTCTGCGCTGATCTTTATCGCTCCCGATGGATCCATGGGCAACTTCGTACTGGCGTGCGTTGTCGCCGTCATCGCCATCGTTGTCTCGTTCATCGCTGCACGCGTGATCATCAAGAAGAATCCCAACTATATTGAGTAGATGCCCGCTGCTTGCATTGGGGACATCCTCGGCAGACCATTAGCAAGAACTCAAGAAGTCCCTTAGGAGCTCGATTAGTCCATTCGGATTCCTCAGGCACAAACGACCCCGATTCCACAATGAAATCGGGGTCGTTGTTTCTAAAGCCTTCGATAGACAATCGGTGTTTACCTTAGCTCCCTATCCAAGTTAATTATCCACGCTCGTTCTCCGGTCGGAAGATTTTCTTCTCTCGCGTGTCCAGAAATCCACGCTCGAGCAGAACATCCAGGTCCGCACCCGCCCTTGTCTCGATCTGTAACAGCAAGAGGCCTATTCCGCTTCTACATGTTACAGATCAAGATATTCCTAAAACACCCTAAGTTTCATCTCAATCTGTAACAGTTAGATGCCAAATATCGGTCTTGGTGTTACAGATTTAGACAAACTGGAGGACGAGACAAACCAAAAACGGGATGGGCGCTAACCCGATGGCGCACCACCTAAATAGAAACGGGCCCTGTCCCACAAGGGAACAGAGCCCGAAACTCTCATGGAGCCAGTGACAGGAATCGAACCTGCAACCCACTGATTACAAATCAGTTGCGCTACCGTTGCGCCACACTGGCACACTTGGCGCTTTCGCGCGAAGCCTGTTAAGAATAAAGGAATTACGGACGGGGTGCAACAGGCCACACGGCGTTATACAAATATGCAAAATCCAGCAACAACAGGTACCAGGCCCGTTCATTTCTGTCGGTTCGCCCTCAATCTCAAAACCATTCGTCAGAACGAATAGTTTTAATTACAATTGCTATATATAAAACTATTCGTTTTGACGAAGGGTTTCGTGATGCTTACTACCAAGGAAGCTGCCGAGCTGCTCGGCATCACTCCGCGCAGGGTGCAGGAGCTCATTAAGAACGGCGCGCTGACCGCCCGCAAGGCTTCTGGTGTATGGCTCATCGACAAAGACAGCGTCGACACGCGACTCCGCTCCGTGACCAAAACGGGGGGACGTCCCCGCCGCGGCCACGGTAAGAGCGAGATCGCGTTCACCCTCATGAACCGCACGTACGAAGTCGCTCAGCTGGTCTACAGCACATCGCGAAAAGACTTTACCCACATCGGTGCCGACATCGATTACGCCCACGCCCCTATTGGAGTATTTGGCCCTAATAGCCCCATATCGCTCGACTCCTTCCGCATCTGGTGGCGCGGCCGCGGTATCCCGCTCGCACGCATTGGGCTAGCCTCCCTGCTTGCAGAAGCCGCAGTCGATGTTCCCGATGAACTCGTCCAGCGAAATCTCGGCCTCTCCCTATCCGACCAATATTGGATTAGGCCCCAAGACTCCGGTCTCGCGTGGGAAGATATCAATTTCTTCAATAATGCTTTTGACGACGTCTCTCTCAGCATCGCGCCCTTCGCCCCAGAGGGCAAGGCAGCTGCCGCAAAGCCCGACAACACCTCGGACGGCAATCTTCAAAAGTACTGGACATGCGAGGATGACCGTCGAATCCTCCACAAGGCAGGTGCGCATCTAAACCAGGAACCCTATAACGAGATGGTGGCGACTGCACTTCACCGTCGCATCCTAAACGCCTGCGATTATGTACCCTATTCGCTCGAAGGCGCGGGTACTTCTGCCTTGAGCACATGCAATGTCTTCTTAACTGACGAAGAAGAATATGTCCCTGCGTTCTATGTAAACCAGCATGCAAATGCAGACGAGCGACTAACCGATTACGAACGGTATGTAGCAAACTGCAAGGAGCTTGGAGCGACAGATATAAAAGACGCCCTTGACCGCATGATCGTATGCGATGACATCATTGCCAACTACGATCGTCATTGGCGCAACTTCGGCCTCGTGCGAAACGTCAACTCACTGGTCTGCAGACCAGCCCCCATCTTCGATTCGGGCTCATCACTCTGGTGCAACATATCACTAGAGGAGCTTAGGGCGGGAGAGCACAGTTTTACCAGCGCACAATTTCATTCAAGCCCCGCCAAACAAATGTTGCTCGTCGAGGACATGGGCTGGTTTGACGGCGACAAACTCGAAGGCTTCGTTGACGAGGCAATCGAGATTCTGTCCAGAAACGACGCACTAACGGCAAGGCTGCCATATCTAAAAGAGGCGCTTACATGGCGCCTCCGTAGAATGATCGACATCGCTGAATGGAGTTAGCGAGGCAGCGTCGCGCCGTCAGCTCCCCTACCTCCCGCGCAGAGCCTTGAGCTTGGCCAGGGCCTCGGGGCTCAGGCGGCTGCCCAGGGTCATCTTGATCTGCGGAGCTTCCTCTGCCTCGTGAACGTCGTTATCGATCTGCTTGATCTCGTCCACCAGCATGCGGCTCGAGATGCGCGTGACGCCCTTGCCCATGACGACGGCCTGGATCGTGCCGTCGCTCGACACTACAGAACACGCGCGGCCTTCCTCGCGCGCCTCGATGCAGAGCTTCTGCACCACGGTATCGGCCGATACGCCCGTCGGCGAAAACTCGATGCGCACGCCGCGGGCCGGCAGGTTGGGGCGCTCGCTGGAGATATTGCCCGCACCGTCGAACACGATCACGGCCTCGTAG
This sequence comes from uncultured Collinsella sp., assembly GCA_900556675.1. Lineage (GTDB taxonomy): Bacteria > Actinomycetota > Coriobacteriia > Coriobacteriales > Coriobacteriaceae > Collinsella. Next base: position 1,322 of record USQE01000038.1, on the reverse strand, counting down.
CGGCCCTGGGCAAACGCCGCAACGTCGTTGATGAGCGCGGTGCGCGCCATATCGTGGACGTCGCTGGAATACGGATCGTCGGAATGGTCGTATACGAGCTTTTCGTAGCGCGGCGTGCAGTGGATCACGTTGTAGCCGTCGACCACTAACAGCTCGGGCTTATTAGAGTGCACCGTCGAGACCGGATCGGCGATGGCCTGCGCAAACGCATTGCCGCCCACACCATAGGTCGCGGCCGAGACAATCGGCTTGGCCGAGCCTTCGCCAAAACGCTTGGCCTTGGACTTGGCGCGGTTCTTCTTGGACATGCGCTACTCCTCCCCCATGAGCTCGCCGGCGTTGCGACGTAACCACTCAAAGCATAGCGCTGTAGTCGCCTGGGCAACGTTGAGGCTCTCGGTCATGCCGCGCTGGGGAAGCTTGGTCAAAAAGTCGCATTTCTCGAGCACCAGGCGCGAGATGCCATCGCCCTCGGACCCCATGACGAGCGCCACGCGCCCCTCGAAGGGAGCATCCCAACAACTGCCTTCGGCGTGCTCGGAGGCACCGCCCACCCAAAAGCCAGCGGCCTTGAGGTCATCGAGTGCACGGGCGATATTGGGAACCTGCGCGATGGGCAGGTGCATGACGGCGCCGGCAGAGGTCTTGTAGCTGCCCACGGTCACGCCGGCGGCGCGCTTGTTGGCGATGATGACGCCCGCGGCGCCCACGACCTCGGCGGAGCGCACGATGGCGCCAAAGTTGCCGTCGTCGGTCACGTGGTCGAGCACCACGACAAGTGCCGGGCCGTCACCCGCGCGATCGAGGATATCGGCGACATCGGCATAGGGGAAGTTGCCAACCTCGAGCGCGATGCCCTGGTGAGCGCCATGGCTCGACAGCGCATCGAGCTGTGCACGCGGCACGTACTTAATGCGGACACCCGCGGCGTTGAGGTCATCGACCAGACGCGACAGCGCGGCATCGCGCTCCCCGCCCTCGGCAATGAGCGCGCACTTGATGGGAAAACCAGTGCGCAGCGCCTCGGCGGCAGCACGACGACCTTCGATAAACTCGCCTTTGGGAGCCTGGACAGCGTCGCGGTTGCGATCTCGCTGCGGACGCGCAGCCTGGGCGCGATCGCGCTGGCCCTTAGGAGCGGCAGCGCGATCATTGCGGCGAATCGGACGCGCGCCAGAAGCGGCCTGCTTGCCGCCACGAGGCGCACGCTTGCGATTGTCGGCCATAAAGCGACCTCCTAAAATAGATAACGGTCAAGAATCGACCGTCCGAGCCACGGCACCTTGCCTTTCAATCGTCGGGCATGACCACCAGGTCTATGC
>USQE01000037.1 GCA_900556675.1 uncultured Collinsella sp. | reverse complement strand
CTATCGCTCACGCGCTTCGCGAGGGTCGCGCTAGGCAAAGGAAAGGCCGGGGCTGCCGACACGAGCTTGCCGGTAGGTTGGTAATCGGCTTTCATATCCTGCCGTGGGCAAAGGTACCCCCGCCCGCGACGTGCAAAATCGAGAGTATTCAGCAAGGTAAAGGCTTTTACCAGTTAATCGAAGCACGGAACAGCCCCCGTTTTGGCTCTAAAAACGCCAAAACGGGGGCTGTTTTTTGCTTTTTCGTCTCTGAGGGGCATCCGGAACGGTGGAATTTGCAGAATACTCGCGATTTTGCACATCGCTACAGGGGGTACCCTTGCTTTGGCGGTTTACTTCCCCTGCACCATGGTGAGGGAGATCTTCTTGCGGTCGCGATCGACCTTCTCTACCCACACCTTGACCGTGTCGCCGACGCGCACCACGTCGCTCGGGTGCTTGACGAAGCGGTTGGCCAGCTTGGAGAAGTGTACGAGGCCGTCCTGGTGCACGCCCACGTCGACGAACGCGCCAAAGTCGACGACGTTGCGCACCGTGCCCTTGAGTTCCATGCCGGGTTCCAGGTCGTCGATGGAAAGCGCTGAGCGGCTAAAGACCACCTCGGGCGCGTCGTCGCGCGGGTCGCGACCGGGCTTCTTGAGCTCGTTGACAATGTCGATGAGCGTGAGGGTGCCGCAGTCCAGGTCGCTTGCCAGCGCCGAGATGCTGCCCAGACGGCGCTCGATGTCGGGCACGCCGCCGCGGCTGAGCTCGCTGGCTTTAACGCCTGCGCGCTCCAGGACGGCCGTGGCCACCTCGTAGCTCTCGGGGTGGACGCTTGTCGCGTCGAGCGGGTTCTTGCCACCGCTGATGCGCAGGAAGCCCGCGGCGTTGAGATATGCCTTGGGTCCCAGCTTGGGGACCTTCTTGAGCTGGCGACGATCGGTAAAGGCGCCGTTTTCCTCGCGGTAGGCCACGATGTTTTTGGCCACGCTCGGCGTGATGCCCGATACGTATCCCAGCAGGCTCGCGCTCGCGGTGTTCACGTCGACGCCCACGCGGTTGACGACGTCCTCCACCACGTGGCCCAGGGTGCGCGAAAGCTCGGCCTGGTCAAGGTCGTGCTGGTATTGGCCCACGCCGATGGACTGGGGTGGAATCTTGACGAGCTCTGCCAGCGGGTCCTGCAGGCGGCGGCCCAGGCTCATGGCGCCGCGCACGGTGACGTCCAGGTCGGGATATTCCTGGCTGGCGAGCTCGGAGGCGGAGTACACCGACGCGCCGGCCTCGTTAACAATGGTGTATCGCAGCCCAGGCGCCTGCTCGGCGATGAACTCCGAGACGACTTCCTCGGTCTCGCGGCTGGCGGTGCCGTTGCCGATGACGATGGTGTTGACGCCGTCCTTCTTGACGAGGCGGGCGAGCTCGCGCTTGGTGCCGGCGACGTCGTGGCGCGGCTTGGTGGGGTAGACCACGCCGTGGTCGAGCAGCTTGCCGGTCTCGTCCATGACGGCGACCTTGCAGCCGGTGCGGTAGCCCGGGTCGAGCGCGAGTACGCGGGCGCCGCGCACGGGGCGCGCCGAGAGCAAGCCCTCGAGATTCTTGGCAAAGACGTTGATGGCCTCGGTCTGGGCGCGAACGGTGAGTTTGGCGCGGGCCTCGCGCTCCAGCGAGGGGGCCATGAGGCGCTTGTAACCGTCAGCGATGGCGGCGTCAAAGACGGGCGCGAAGACGCCCTGGCGTCGGGGCCAACGGCTGCCGAGGCGTGCCGTGGCGGCAGCGCCATCGACGTTCACGCGCACGCGGAGCTTGCCCTCGCGCTCACCGCGGTCGATAGCCAGCACGCGGTGGTTGGGTATACGGCGCAGTGGCTCATCATAGCTGTAGTACGGCTCGTAGGGAGTTTTTTCGGCGGGGTCGGTGGCCTCGACGACGATATCGGCGGTGTTTTGCGTAAAGGCGCGCAGGTCGGCGACGTTTTCGGGGTCCTCGGCTACCGTCTCGGCCACGATGTCGGCGGCGCCGGCAAGCGCCTTCTCGGGTGTGTCAAAGCCGGCCTCCTCGTTGACGTATGTCGCGGCGGCGTCGAGCGCGCTGCCCTTGGCCGAGGCCTGCATGATGATCATGTTGGCGAGCGGCTCCAAGCCCGCCTCGCGGGCCTTCTGCGCGCGGGTCATGCGCTTTTTGCGGTAGGGCTTGTAGAGGTCCTCGACACGCTGGAGCTGCGTGGCCTCGCGAATCTGCTGCTCGAGTTCGGGCGTGAGTTTGCCCTGGGCGTCGATGAGCAGAACGACGTCCTCTTTACGCTGCTCAAGATTGCGTAGGTAGGACAGGCGCTCGTCGAGCGCGCGCAGGGCGACGTCGTCCATGCCGTCCGTTGCTTCCTTGCGGTAGCGCGAGATAAAGGGGATGGTGTTGCCCTCATCGATGAGCTTGACGGCAGCCTCGACGTTGGCGGCCTTAAGGTTGAGCTCGCGGGCGAGCTGGGCGATAAGATCCATGGGACTCCTTGCGTTTAAGGTGCGTTTGCAGCACAGGGCTACCAAGGATACCACCCGTCCCAAAAGACTGTTTTGGGACGAACGAATCAAGCCGAGGTGCATAATAGCCCCCGCCCCAGAAAAATCGTCGGCGAGGTAGCAAAATGCCCCGCGGGTAGGAGGCTGCTCGCGGGGCAAAGAAGAGGGGCTTGTTGGTGGCGGACCGAAGGGTTCGGCATGGGGTTGCTGCCGCGGCCGCTCTTAAGGCATTACAGCTCGACGAGCTGGCCGGTCTCGGCGGCCTCCTTGATGGCGTTGAGAAGCGTGAGCGTCTTGACATTATCGGCGGGGGTCACGACGGGCTCGACCTCGCGGCGAACGACCTTCACAAAGTGCTTGAGCTGCATCTTGTGCGGCAGCGCCGGGTCGACGGCCGGGATCTCCATCTGCAGCGGCTTGTGCCAGTTGGAGGCGCCGTCGTAGGAGAACTGGTGCAGGCGGGGCAGCGAAAGGGCGCCCTTAGTGCCGCCGATAAAGTAGGCGTCGGCGTCGAAGGGACGATACTGCGGGTCCTCGCGAGCGGTTGCCTCCCAGTTCCAGGGGCTGGCGGTGGCGTCAGAGATGGTCATGCTTGCGAGCGCGCCATCGGCAAAACGGACGTTGACCACGGCGGAGTCCTCGGTCTCAAAACCGCGGGCGGCGCTGGACTGCATGCCCTGGACGGCAACGGGCTCGCCCAGCAGGTAGCGGAGCAGGTCGACGTCGTGCACCAGGTTGACCAGGATCGGACCGGCACCCTTCTTGCGGCGCCACTCGACATCGAAGTACTCGTCATTCTTATAGATCATGTAGTGGAAGCTCGACACGGTGAGCTTGCCCAGCTCGCCGGACTCGATGATCTCCTTGGCCTTGTTGACGAAGGGATTGTGGCGACGGTGCTGACCCACGAGCACGGGCACGCCAGCGGTCTCGGCCTCGGCGGCGAAGGCCTGGGCATCCTCCAGGTCGTTGGAGATCGGCTTTTCGACCAACGGCACGATGTTGCGCTTCACAGCCTCGCGGGCAACGCCCAGGTGTAGGTCGTTGGGCGTGGCGATGATGACGGCCTCGGGCTTGACCTCGTCCATCATCTGGGCGGGATCGGTATAAAACGGCACGCCGGCGGCCTCGGCCGTGGCGCGGGCGCCCTCAAAGGCGTCGGCGATGGCGACGAGCTCGGCCTCGGGCTCCTCGGTGACAAAGCGGATGTGGTTGCGGCCCATGGCGCCGGCGCCGATAACGGCAATGCGGACGGGGTTGAGCTCAGACATTTCGACTCCTTAATACTGGTGGCGGTGGAATGCGGCAAGGGGGCGGTCCTTGCCGCATCAAGCAAAACTAGGCGGACTTCTTCTTGCTGTCGGAGACCATCATGTAGACGGTGAGCACGACGGCGATTGCGGCGATTACGATGGCACCGTAGAAGGACTGCTGGTAGGCGGCGCTGCCGGCCTCGGCGTGATACAGCACGGCGGTGATGGGCTGGCTGATCCAGGTGGAAGCGGCGTAGCCCAAAAACATGATGCCGTAGTTGACGCCGATGTTGCTGGTACCAAAGGCGCCACCGGTGAGCGGCGGGTAGATGACGAGCAGGGCGCCAAAGCTAAAGCCGAGCAGGGCGAGCGCCACAAAGAACATGCTCTGCGTAAAGCTCATCGACATGATGACGAGCGCGACGATGGTGACGACAAGGCTGATGAGCAGCGACTTATAGGCGCCGAGCTTGTCGATGATCTGGCCAAAGGACAGACGACCGACCAGGTTGGCGCAGGTGTTGACGGAGACTACCACACCGCCGAGGGCGACGGCCGCGGCGCTCGTGGGGTCGGCGAAGAGCTGAACGGCGGCGATGGAGGCAACCTTGCCCACGAGCAGGGTGCCCGCGGTGGCGGCAAAGGCGAAGGTGACGATGAGGACCCAGAAGCGCGGGGTCTTGACCATCTCGCCCGGGGTGAGGTCACCGAAGGTGCCGGCATGCGCGCCGCCCTTGGGGGCCTCGAAGCCCTCGGGCAGCCAGCCGGCCTCGGGGGCCTTCAGGAACAGGGCGGAGGCGGCAATCGTCACAAAGAAGATGACGCCGAGCGCCTTGAGGGCGCCAAAGATGCCCAGGCTCGGGATGAGCAGCGAGGCGAGCACCGGGGACAGCACGGCGGGGCCGGCGGTCGAAGCGGCCAGGGTGATGCCGGAGGCGAGACCCTTCTTGTCGATGAACCACTTTTGGCCGGTGGTGAGCGCCGGGTTGTAGCCCAGGCCGTTGCCGATGGCGGCGACGAGCGAGAACCACAGGTAGAACTGCCACGGCTCGGTGACGGTGCCGGACATGAACCAGCCCAGGCCGTAGCACACGGCAGCGGCGATCACGACGTTGCGCGGACCGATCTTATCGGAGATACGGCCGGCGAAGATGCCCGTCACGGCCATGATGGTCTGAAAGACCGGGAAAGCCCAGGTAAGGGCGCTCGACCACTCGGGGTAGACGGCGAGCAGGTTCTTGCTCACGACGGAATACAGCGCGATGGAGCTGATGAAGAACATGGTGACGCACGCGGCGGAAAGCACGACGGCGCGACCCTTGTTGGAGTTGGTGGAAGCCATTGGACTCTTTCTAATCGATACGGGGGAGGAGCGGGCGTGTCCGCGGGGCCTCCCTGTCAGGTTGGTTTACTGGTCAGTCGGCTTGGCGACGCCGGACTCATCGGACCAGAGCTCGACACCCTTGTTCTTAAGGTAGTTGTCGGCATAGGCGCGACGGCCGCCGGGCTTGGCGGTGAGGTCGCCCATCATGTTGGAGAAGCCGCCGTCGACCTTGATGGCGTCGCCGGTGGTAAAGTCCGAGCGCGTGGACGCCAGGAACATGACGGCGTTGGCGATATCGCTGACCTCGCCGATGCGGCGCGTGGCGATCAGACGGCTGCGGCTCTTTTCGACCTCGGGGTCGGCGTAGAAGTTGGCCGACATCGGGGTCTTAACGAAGCAGGGCTCGACGCAGTTGGAGCGGACGCCGTAGGGGCCCCACTCGGCGGCGAGCATCTTGGACATCATGTTGACGCCGGCCTTGGTGGAGCTGTACACGCCCGAGAACGTCTCAGGGGAGTGGCTGGCGACGGTCGAGATGTGCACCAGGCGACCCTGGCCGGCCTTGATCATCTCGCGACCAAAGCGCTGCGAGGTGATGAAGTAGCCGGTGAGGTTGACGTTGAGCACCTGCTCCCAGTCGCTCAGCGGCAGGTCCTCCATGGCGGCGAAGCGCAGGATGCCGGCGGTGTTGACGAGGACGTCGACGCGGCCGAAGTTGGCGATGGTGGCGTCGACAGCAGCCTGAACCTCGGCCTCGTCGGTGGCGTTCATCTTGTAACCCTCGGCGTGGATGCCAAACTCGGCAGCTAGGTCGGCGGCAGCGGCCTTGACCTTCTCCTCGTCCAGGTCGAGCATGACGACGTTGGCGCCATTGCGGGCGAACTCGCGGCAAATCTCGGCGCCCATACCGCCGAGCGCGCCAGTCACGGCGCAGACATCGCCCTCGAGCTTAAGCCAATTGCTCATAGGAACTTCCCTTCTTGTGCCTCCCGGTGGGCCGCTCCCATTAACCGACCCACGTGGTTTCTGCTGGTTATCGTATGCTTTGCATTTGCGCAGGTGAATTGCATATTTGTTAGAATGGCGTTAACTGTAGGTTTATACTGTGCGATGCAGGCTATTCTCAATTGAGCGCGTGACCTGCGAAAACAACCCCCTGTGGCACCATGCGGTCACGGGTGCGAAAACGGGAGATTGACGTGTACGATCGACGACTTGAGGCCATATCGGCCGCCGCGGAGCTGGGAAGCTTCTCGCGTGCGGCGGCAAAATTGCGCGTGTCGACTCCGGCGCTCGTCAAGCAGGTATCGGGCTTCGAGGCGGAGTTCGGTATTACGCTGTTTGAGCGCTCGCATTCGGGCGTCAAGGTGACGCCGGCGGGTGCTCTGCTGGTGGACGACGCACGCTCGATCATGCGCCAGTCCGAGGACGCCCTGCGCCGTGCTCGACGTGCGGCGGGTGACGGCGGTGCCGTGCGCCTGGGCGTGTCGATGATGTGCCCGGGGCGCCAAACGCTGTCGATGTGGACGAGCATCCACGATCTGGAGCCGTCGCTGCGATTTGAGATCGTGCCGGTAAGCGACCTCTACGACGAGCGCGAGACAGTCATGCGTAGCTTGGGCCGCGAGGTCGATGTGGTGCAGTCGAGTTTTTCTACCCCACGCTGGGGCGACACCTGCCAAAAGCTCCGCATCGTCAACGTGCCGTTTTATATCGACGTGCCGCGCACGAGCCCGCTGGCGCGCAAGACGCGCATCACGGTTGCCGACCTGGAGGGCATGCGCCTGCGCGTGCTCCGTCACGGCAACGACGCCATGGACAGCCTGCGCATCGACCTGTTGGCCGACGGCGGCGTGGACGTGATCGACGTGGACAGCTTTGACTTTGCGCTCTTTAACGAGGCGGAGGAAAAGGGCGACGCGGTGCTCACCTGCGGCGCGTGGTCGGGGGTGCACCCGGCCTTTGTGGGCGTGCCGTTCCTGTGCGGCCGCGAGGTGCCGGTCTTTCTGCACTACCCGCTCGAGCCCATCCTCCAAGTCCAAAAATTCGTCAACGCAATGGCTCAGCTTCTCAAATAGCTATCGTGTCGATGATTCTTTAATCCCCGTCCTAGAAAAATCATCTGGTAGAGTTGACCCCGCATGATTTACAAGACGCTATGCGCCACCTACTCTTTTGCCATTTGGGGGATTGAACTTTTGAATACTTCTGTCGCCAAGAAGGCCAGCCAGGCGGTGCGCCTGCTCATGATGGTGCTCACGGCAGTTCTCATCTTCTTCTTCATCAATGTTATGCTGCTCGTCTCCGATATCCAGGGCACGGCGCGCGTAGTCAACTACGCCGGTCTGGTGCGCGGTACCACGCAGCGAATCGTTAAGCTCGAGGACGCGGGCCAGCCTCAAGATGACCTGCTCAAAGCCGTGGATTCATACATCAACGGTTTGCGTTACGGAAGTGACGACCTCAACCTCGTCCGTCTCGATGATGACGAATATCAGGCAAAGATGACCGAGCTTGCAAATTATTTTGATGAGCTTTGCGCCGAGATCACCCGCGTGCGCGAAGTTGGCTACGAGAACACCGATATCATCGCGATGAGCGAGGAGTTCTTTGGCATTTGCGACGATGCTACGCGACTCGCGGAGGACTATTCCCAGGAGAAGGCGTCGGCGCTCAACTATCTCGAGGGCTTGGTGATCATCGACATCGTGGGCTTGGTAGCGACCTTTGCGGTCGAACTTGTTCGCGCGGTGCGAACTGCCGCGCTCAATCGCGAGCTGCAGAGCAAAGTTTATCTCGACGAAGCCACGGGACTGCCCAATAAGAACAAGTGCGAGGAGATCTTGGGGCAGGAGCAGCCTGTCTCCGCGGAGGCGCCCGTTGCGCTGTGCGTCTTCGATCTTAACAATCTGCATATGGTCAATAACACCTTTGGCCACGAGAAGGGTGATGAATACATCCGTTCTTTTGCCCGGCAGCTGGGGCGCGTGGCGTCCGAGACTTGCTTTGTGGGCCGCGACGGCGGCGATGAGTTTATCGCGGTGCTGTGGGATGCCGATCGGGCTGCCGTGGAGTCCTGTCTCGCTCGGGTTCGTGCGAACGTGAACGAGTATTCCGGGGCCCACCCCGACATGCCTATCAGCTATGCGGTGGGCTACGCGCTTTCCAGTGATTTTGATGAACCGCCTACGATGCGCGAGCTCTTTTCCCAGGCCGACAAAAACATGTACATCGACAAGAACCGCGTAAAGACAGCCGAGGCAGCCGGGCCGCAACACGAGGAACGGTAAGCCTGTAGCAGAGGGTATAGAAAAGCCTCCGCAGCTCGTGTGGCTGCGGAGGCTTTATTCGTTGCGGCGCATTGTGTTTGGGTCGTTGAGATGAGTCGATTTGCCCCGAAAGAGGAGGGCATTGACCTTAGGGTCATGCCCGACGAATGAGCGACAAATCGGCCTTCTCGGCGGGCTGAACTACTCCAGCTCAAACGCTCCGGTATAGAGCTGATAGTAGTACCCGCGCTTGGCGATCAACTCGTCGTGGTTGCCGCGCTCGATGATGCGGCCGTGGTCCAGGCAGATGATCGCGTCGGAGTTGCGCACGGTGGACAGGCGGTGCGCGATGACAAACGTCGTGCGGCCCTCCATGAGCTTGTCCATGCCTGCCTGCACGATGGCCTCGGTGCGGGTGTCGATGGAGCTCGTGGCCTCGTCCAGAATCATTGCCGGCGGATCGGCGACGGCGGCGCGGGCGATCGAAATCAGCTGGCGCTGGCCCTGCGACAGCTGTGCGCCGTTGCCGGTGAGCA
>USQE01000036.1 GCA_900556675.1 uncultured Collinsella sp. | reverse complement strand
AAACCATGGGCGTTGAGTGTGGCAACGAAGGCGTCCATATCGTGCTTGCCATCGCCCCACACCAGATGGCCATACGGGTCACCGTCGATAAAGTGCATCTCGTGAATTGCCCCATCACCAAAGGCGGCAAACCAGTCCTCGAGCGTCTCGCCTGCAACGCCCATCGCGGTTGTATCAACCATGGGCTGTAAGTACGGGCTCGCGACCTCGTCAATCATGCGCTTCGCATCGGAAACCGTCGTCACAAGGTTGCTCTCCTCGGGACGCAGGCTTTCCATCGTGAGCACCAGACCGTGCTCGCCGGCATACTCCGCCAGAATGGACAAGTGCTCGCGGCTGCGCTTCCAGGCTTCCTCGCGGTCCTCGTCCCAGTCGCCCCAGCCCGAGTTGATGGACATACGGTCGCACCCAAGTACCTCGGCAAGCTCAATGCCGTGTTTAAAGTACGCCAGACTGCGCTGTTCATGCAGCGGCTTGCGTGCGCAGTACTGCCAAGGATAGACAACGTTCTCGGGGCACAGAGTACGATACCTAAGCCCACGGTCTGCAGCCTTTTTCGCCAGGACCTCAGCCTCAAAGTAGCCCGTATGGTCGAGCGTCACATGCGGCTCTGCGCACCACAGCTCAATGGACTCAAAGCCCAAACGCTGCTGCACATCAAGGAAGTAATCGAGCGACCACATGATGTAGTGGATATTCATGCCCGCAATCTGCTCGCGGCGCAGCGTCGGTTTGGATTCAGACATCTTATGCCTCCTTATTTCGATCGAACACGATTTGTCCGTCCGACATCGTCATATCAACCGCAAGATCGCGTGCGTCGCGATAATCGAGGTCAAACACATCCCGATCGAGCACGCAGATATCGGCAAGCTTGCCGACCTCGAGCGTACCCAGCTCGTCTTCGCGCATCAGATCGTACGCGCCCCCGGCAGTCCAAGCGCGCAAGAGCTCGACAAGCGTCAGCGTGTTGACCTCATTCACAGGCAGTCCGTCGGCGAAGAATCCGCCGCACGCGCTGTAGATTGACTCGCCCAGGCTCGGAATCAGCAGCGGCAAATCCGTTCCACAGCACACTGTGCATCCGGAATCTTCCATGCCGCGGCGATTCCAGCTGTGCAAAAGTCGCGTCTCGCCAATTTGTCGACGCATCATCGACAGGCAATCCTCGCGTCGGTCCAGCGTCAGAATCTGCGGATAGACCTCGCAAATTCCACCTAACTTGCCAAACTCGACAAGATCGGTCGGGTCAGAGTTCTCGAGATCGGTAATCGCATGGCGGCGAAGCATCCGTCCATGCTCGTCTCGAGGCAGCGAGGCATAGAGCGCCACGGTGCGACGAACGGCGCCATCGCCCTGGCAATGCAAGGAATATCGGAATCCGTCAGCATCAATTGCACGCAGCTCGTTCTCAATCAGATCCCACTCTGGCTCCTCGACGACCGTCTTGCCGGCAGCGCCCGCATCGGCCGAGTCCTCATAGGGTTCTATCATCTCGGCAAGCCCCGCCCATACGCCGCGATCGGTCATACGGTTGAAGCCAGAAAAACGAACGAACGGTCCCCGGAAGCGCTCTCGTGCCTCGCGGGCATATGCAAGATTTGCACCGGCACCCACCGGCTGCGACATCATAGAGACGCGAACCGTCAGCTCACCAGATTCCTCACGGCGAGCCATTTCGTCGGCAAAGCCGTAGTAGTCATCAAACGCCATCTCCTTGATGGCGGTAACGCCGCGTTCGTTAAGCATGCTCATGTAGTCCGAATACCCTGCACGCACCTCGGGCAGCGCGAGGAAATCGCTCATCATGCGCCAGATCTTCTCGGCATAGCACGCCTGGGGTGTGAAGCCGTATCGCGCACTGGCGGCAGCATTGAGAACACAGGTATCCGCGCCCGGTGTAAAGCAGACGACGGGGATATCGCCAAAACACTCGTCAAACACAGCTGCTGTATTTGCGTTCTCGGCATCCGATGCCAACGTTTCGGGTAGGTTGTGGCCAAAAGCCGCTGCGCAATCCGGACGATCTTCTTTCCATGCACGCAAGAGCGACACGGCCTCTTTGGCATCAGCGATGCCGGACAGATCAGGCCCCAACGTCCGCAGCGCCCAGCCTGTATAGAAGGTATGCACATCGATCAGGCCAGGCATGACGGTGCGGTCGCCCAGGTCAACTACCTCGTCCGCCTGGGTCAAATACGAAGCTAGCTCACACTTGGTGCCAACAGCCTCAATTCGATTGCCACGGACCGCTACGAAACCTTCAAACGGCAGGTCCCCCGTACCGGTAAAGACGCTCTTAGACGTCAGGACCGTCAAACGATCAGACATCACAACCACCTACGCCGGAAGCATGCCAGAGATTGCCGTTACGATCAGGCCAAAGACGACCATGAAAATGAAGAACTTCCAAATGGTCTTCCACCATTGACCAAACGAGATCTTTGCCACGGCAAGACCGGCAACCGTCATGCCCGCCACGGGACTGATGGTGTTGATGGTCTGATTAGCAAACTGGAGCGCGGTAACGGCGGCTTCGGGATTGAGGCCCATAAGCTCGGTCAGCGGACCCATGACGGGCATGGTGAGCGCCGCAAGTCCAGAGCTCGAGGGAACCAGCAAAGAGAGCAGGCCAAGGACGATATACATAAACGTGGTGTAGACGGCGGCAGGTGCACCGGCCAGTGCAGTAGCGAGCGCCTGGAGGATGGTGTCGATGATCATGCCACCCTCTGCGATGACCAAGATACCGCGAGCGATGCCGATGACGATAGCGGCATACGCAAAGTCGGCAATGCCTTTAACGAACTCCTCGGCGATCGTCTGCTGGTCAAGGCCGCCCAGGATACCGGCAAGCAAGCCCATACCAAGGAACACGGCGGAAATCTCATTCATGTACCAGCCCTGGGTAACAAGACCCCAGACGATAATGCCCATGCCGCAGGCAAAATCGATAAGCACGAGCTTCTGACGGGTAGTGAACTCTTCCTCGATGGAGGCATCGGTCACGGAAAACTCAACACGCTTGAGCTTATCGTCCTCGTACACAATGGACGACTCGGGATTTTTCTTGACACGCATGGCGTAGCGCATGGCCCATGCGATACCAACGGCAGTGAAGATGACCCAAGAAACGGCGCGCAGCCACAGCTGAGGATTGCCCTCGATACCAATGATGCCTTGGGCGATCAAAACATTAAACGGGTCGATGGTCGAAGCACAATATCCCAGGTTAGGACCAAGGAAGCAGATGATAAACGCCGTCATCGAGTCATACCCGATACCCATCATGATGGGAATGAAGATGGCATAGAACGGCAGGGCTTCCTCAGACATACCAAACGTAGTGCCGCAAATGGACAGCAACGTCATCGTGATGGGAATGATGAGGATGTCCTTGTTCTTGAGCTTTTTAATCACACGGCTCATGCCGGCATTCAAAGCGTTGGTCTTGGTGATGACTGCGAACGATCCGCCAATCAATAAGACGAACGCAACGACGTCGGCAGCCTCCTGGATGCCCTTAGTAGGCGCTTGCAGGACCGCAAAGATATCCTGGCCCAGATTGATGGTCTCGCCGGTCTCGGAATCGGTGTAGTTCTTATCAACCTGTTCATAGGTTCCAGCAACGGCGACTTCACGCTCGCCCGCCGCTGTCGAAATCGTCTTGCGCTGATACTGACCAGAGGGAACGATCCAAGTCAGGACCGCAAAGACAACGATCAGCAAGAACATGATCGTATAGACATGCGGTAATTTGAACTTAAAACGTCTGTTTGTCTTCTTCGCCTTCGTATCTGACATAGATACCTCCAAAGAACTCGAGACTGCATCGCATCTCGCTTCAACGCCTGCGCAAGGCAAACGTTCTATGACGTTCCATAGATTACCAGCAGTTTTTCCCATCATCAAGATAATTTCAAACTGATTGCCGCAACGCGGTTGAACGGTCGCGTTTGCGCCGTGAACGGTATGGAAACGCCCGGTGAGATGATCCACCGGGCGTTTCCATTCGCAATGTCCTAGATGTCAAAGACGTAGCGAGACCCAACGATCCGCTGACGACCGATGATAAACGGCCGCCGCTGCTCATCGAAAAAGAAGGCTTCCATATAAAACAAGGGTTCGCCAACGGGAACTGCCAACAGCCGAGCGACCTCAGGCGACGCGCACGCGATCTCGAGTGTGCACGGGTCGGTAAACGCGGGCGTACGGCCCGTCCGGTTACGCACGAACTCAAAAATGGATTGGTTAGATAGAGGTGCCGTTGATAGATAAGCGTTGTCCTCGTAAACGTATATATTGTTCTCGAGCATGACGGGGACTCCATCGGCAGTACGCACACGCTCAACGCAAATCAAATCAGTTCCAACGGGAACACCAAAGAACTGCGCTTCGGTGGAATCCGCCGGCAGTATCTTTCTCGAAATGACGCACGCCCCCGGCTCCATTCCGTTAACGCGGCATGCGTCCGAAAAACTCTGGACGTCATCCTTCTGGCGAATCTTGCGCTTAAGCTTGGGGGCATTGACAAACGTGCCTTTCCCCTGCCGCTTCGTTAGATAGCCCTGCTGGACGAGCTCCTCAATAGCGCGTCGCACGGTAACGCGGCCAACTTTATAGCTCTCAGCCAATTCGAATTCGTTGGGTATCCGCGCGCCCGCCTTGTAGGCACCGGAGTTGATTTCGTTTTTAATGATATCGATAACCTGTTGGTACAGCGGTATCGCTGCTTTACCGTCAGTTAGCCCTTCAGTCGGTGGCATATACCCTCTCCCAGCACAATTAAGTCTAAAGCGGGCCCAAGGGCATTCAGCAAGCCCTTAAGCCCGCATTAGCATTAAGTATGCTTGCTGCCGCACCAAAATGTCGGGTATTTACTCATCTGACCCGAAAAACGCGCAACTACCGCACTCCTAAGAAAGCGTGAGCAGCTCCGGCAGCTGGTCGATAATCTTGTCCGCGGCATCCTGGCTAAAGCCAAAGCGTTCCTCGCGCTTGGCAATGACTGTCAGGCCAGCTCGCTTGCCGGCAGTGATGCCAGGCACCGAATCCTCGACGCAGCAGCAGCGATTCGCGGGCAGCCCCAGCAGGTCCAGCGCATGCAGGTAGATGTCGGGCTCGGGCTTGCTCTCCTTAAACTGCTCGCCACTCACCACATGCTCAAAGGCATCCGACAGCCCGCATGCGTTGAGCACTTCCTCGATGCTATCCATGGGAGACGAGCTGGCAAGCGCCACGCGAACGCCACGGCGCGGCAGCTCTCGAATCGTATCCACGGCGCCTGGGTTAATCAAAGCCTGATAGTCGCGCGGACGCTTATGCGCCCACTCGTCCCAACGGGCCAACGCTTCCTCGCCAGTTAAATGCCCCTTACCGGCGCGCTCAAACCAATCGACCAGCATACGCAGGAAGAACTGATGCGAGGTACCGACCTGCCCATTCAACTCCTCTTGAGTCAGATTAAGCCCAAGCTCCTTGGCAAACGCGGCAGTCTCGCCCAGGTAGTAATACTCGGTATCGACAATGACGCCGTCCATGTCAAAGATAACGGCATCGAACGGAAATGCGGACACGGCACCCTCCCTAACAAAAGGACGCCCGCGAGCAGGCGCCCGAACCATGCATTAATCGGCGATTCTAACCCAGCAGCTTATCCAGCGCCACTGCAATACCATCTTCGTTGTTATTGGCGGTCACCATCTGGGCCACGGCCTTAACCTCATCGACGGCGTTGTCCATGGCAACACCGGTGCCGGCCCACTCAATCATGGACTTGTCGTTCTGGCCGTCGCCAAACGATACGACCTCGCTGGCATCGATGCCGAGCTTGGGCAGGGCACCCTCGAGCGCATGGGCTTTGTCGATACCGGGCGCCGTGTACTCAAAGTACCAGTCGGCCGTAAACATGCCCGAAAGCGTCTGGGTAAAGGTCGCATACATCTCCTCGTAATGCGCCTGCAGGTAGGCCGGATCGCCCGCAGTGAGTAGCTTGTCCACGGGATAAGCATCAGCGACCTCATGCAGGCTCTCCACCTCGCGAATCTTAAGATCGCACGCGTCGCGCTCATACTTGACGATATTCTTTTGCGAGCCGTCAGGCAGCGTGATCATGCAATGGTACGAGTCCTCGACATGCAAATCACGACCGAGCGAAATCATAGGGATCACGTCAAAATTACGCAGGTGATCAATCAGGCGATGCAATTCGTCGGCAGGCATAGCCTGGTCAAAAAGAACCTCATCGGTCTGAGCGTCGACCACATGCGCGCCATTAAAGGCAACTAGCAGACCGTCATGGTTTTGAAGGTCGAGCTCCTGCGCCAAGGCGTGCAGCCCCCATGCGGGACGACCCGAAGCCAAGATGAGCTTAATGCCCGACTCCTGCGCCGCGAGCAGCTTCTCGCGCGTACGCGGGCTAATGACCTTTTGATCGTTGGTGAGCGTACCGTCGATATCCATTGCGATGGCTTTGATTGCCATATGTGCCTCCTTGCATCGTTTTTATCGCCCACTATCTTATCCGAGCCGGGCACGTTCGCACAGCGCGCGTATGACGGTTGCAAAACCACCCCATTTGAAACAAAGGCAAAAAAGTACTTGTAAAGACGCGTTCCGACATATAAGTTGATAAAAGACCGCCGTTGCGGTTTTAAGTAGATCGAGCATATGAAGTTTGAGTTTTAGCGTGTAAGAGAAGGAAGATCGGCAAAGTACAACCCCAAACGCAATGACAACTTAATGAGGTGACTGCCACATGTGAGGCACCCAGGGCATTGCTGTCTCGATTTTGAGCACGATGCCTTCCGCCTTGCATGGGCCGTTCCATCCCGCCCCTGCAGCAACTGCCTCACGGGCTCATTGAAAACCGCATAGCACCCCAACGTCAGCACATCACCCACGGCAAGCACATCACTCACGACAACCAACACATCAACAAACAGCACGAACATCAACCGATTGGAGAAGCTATGACAAACCACCACGCTGAAGACAGCGATAAGAAAAGCATTCTGGATGCCCGAATTGAGCGAGCATATGCAAACGAATATGACGCCGCCTTTGCCGCCGCGACCATCAAGAACCACGCGTCGCTACCGCTCGCGACGATCTTGGCCGACCATCCTCAACTGCTGAAGCGCTGCACAAAGATCATGGGCGACCCCGACATTCGCAAGCTGACAGACCCCTATGCCCCAAAACGCGACAACGATTCGCACGTTCTTACCGTAGGCTGCCTAGCCCATATGCTTACGGCGCTCGACACGAAACTCAAGCTCGAATGGGAACCCGACGAGCGTCATGAACTCGAAAGCAAGCGGAACACCCTGCGCACCGCACTGTTCCTTCCGCTGGACGGCCTCAAGCGCTGCAACGTCGAGCTCAATACACAGGCGCGGCAAAAGCCCGGGACCACGGGGCAGAAAACTCCAAGACCCCATGCGGCCATCGTCGACCGCAACCGATATAACCGCATGACCGCGCACTTTTCCGCCGAGGGAGCAGCCATAAGGACGCTGATCGATCTGCTGTGCCTCCTGAGCATCAACGAGCTATTTGAGGGCTATCTCGCCCTTGTTCCCGCGACGGCACCCAAGTCGGTAGCAAAGATCATCGAGACCTGCAGACGCCAGTTTGAGCGCCATCGCAATGGCAGCGAGATGAACGCCAGCATCGCGCAGTACTACGCGGCTCATTACAAAAATGACGGATGTGCCCCTGTCGAGCATCAGCTGCGGCTCGCCTACACCACGCCCGCCGCAACGCTCCATCGCTTTGGAGCCTTTGGTGCTTGCGAGCCGCACGAACAGGCAGCCTGCCCCACAACCGAGCTCGATCTCAGGCTCGGACGAGCCCTGTAGCCCGCCAGCCCCTCCGCGGGCAACAATCCTATTCCACAACACAACCAACAGAAAGGAGTCCTCATGGACACCAATCATTCCCCCATCATCAGTCCCCTCACCATGCGTGAATCCGCCCGAGGTATCACGCTCACCAGCATTTACGATGAGATGCTCGCCCGTCGCGAGCTCTCCGTCATGGGAAACATCGAAACCCCGATGGCCCACGACCTATGCCAGCAGATCCGCCTGCTCGATGCCACCGACCCCAGCCGCCCCATCACCATATTTGTCGCCAGCGCCGGCGGAAGCGTGCGATCGGGCCTTGCGATCTATGACGCCATGCGCCTCGCATCGTGCCCCATCCGCACCGTCTGCCTGGAATTCGCCGCGTCCATGGGCGCCGTGATCTTTATGGGCGGCGACGATCGCCGTATGGCGCCCCATGCAGAGCTCATGATTCACGACCCGCTGATCCCCCAGGGGGCAGGCGGCTCGGCACTTGCGCTGCAGGAAACCAGCCGGCGTCTCATGCAGACCCGCAAGATCCTCACGCAAATCCTCTCGGACCGCAGCGGCCTCACGCCCAAGCGCATCCAGTCCCTCACTGCAAAAGACACCTACCTTTCGGCCGAGCGCGCCGTCGAGCTCGGCTTTGCCCACGAAATCCTCTCGGCCACCAAGGAGGTCGCCCATGTCTAACCTCGCCAGCCGCCTCGCCGCATCTGAGTCCGCATCGTCCACCATCCTCGCCAAGGATCGAACGCTTTCCTGCGACACCCGCCAAACGGGACTCAACAACAATGCACTTGTGATCGGCCCCTCGGGAGCCGGCAAGACCCGAAACGTCCTCAAGCCCAACCTGCTGCAAATGAACGCAAGCTACATCGTGCTCGACACCAAAGGCACGCTCTGTCGCGAAGTGGGACCCGTGCTGGCAGCCCACGGTTACCGCGTGCAATGTCTCAACTTCGCCGACCTCAACACCGTCCCGGCCCTTGCGCCCGGCATCGAGCGCTGCGGCTACAACCCCCTGAGGCACATTCGCCGCAAGGCGGACGGCAGGCCCAACCAGCAGGACATCCTCTCGGTGGCAAAGGCCATCTGCCCCATCGAGGACAACAACCAGCCTTTTTGGGATCATGCGGCGGCAAACCTGCTGTCGTGTCTTATCGCCTACGTCACCGAACAGCTACCCGCCGACGAGCAGACGATCAGCTCGGTCATCAAGCTGATCGAGCACCTGCAGGACGGTGCCACGGGTCGATTGTTTGACGACCTGATC
>USQE01000035.1 GCA_900556675.1 uncultured Collinsella sp. | reverse complement strand
CCCGTGTGCGAACGCGTCGCGACAGACGACCCATACGAGTCGTATCACGACTACGGCTACCGCATTATCGGCTATCTGCGCGATAATGACCTCGGCGCTCAAGCAGCCTATGTCTACCTTTCTTTTGATGCAGACGGCATGTTCACGGACGTCGATTACACCAGTCAGATCGACCCCGAGGCAAGCCCTGCAAACAACTTCGCCCGCGCCGAGCAGGATATCGCGACGCTCTGCGCCCCGCTCAACGGGTTGAACATTTCCGTTGCCACACCGGACCTCCTCACGCCATGCAGCCTGTCGGATGAATTTAAACAGGCATTTTTAGCCGGATCCCTATATGAAGAAATCAGCATCAAGACGGAGGACGAATCCATCAAGTCGTACTACACCTTTGACACCGAGCCCAAAGAAGAGTTCGACGAGTACACCCATCCGGAAATTAGGCTCATGCTCTCTGCAAAGAAGAGCTAGAAGCTTGCGTTCTGATTTCCGCTCGTAAACGCCATCTATATCTCGAGGTCTAATACTTTTCCCGAGAAGTGAACGGCTATATTTGGGCCTCCGAAGCATCGACATTTTTAGACGTCAAATCCGCAGGATTTGGCCGGCAAAACCGCAGGAAATTGCATCTCGAAAGTGCCGATGCTTCGGGGGTCCATTTTGACTCGTTCACTTCTCGGAAAAGTATTAGACTTCGGTTTTTTGACCGTTGCAAAAGTCAACCCCTCGGCATAAATAAAGGGATAAGGCCATGCGGCCCTATCCCTTTTTGCTAACTAAAGCAGCTTGCGCGCTACTCGCGGCACAGATGCACGGCGAAGCCGGCGAACTCGCGCTTAAAGTACACGAGCTTGGTGCTACCGTCGGGCAGCAGCACGCGCGACTCCTCGTTGACCTCGAGCCCGCGCTCGGCAAACCACTTCTCGGCCGCATCGATGTCGTTGACGGCAAAGCCGATGTGGCCCTTGGCGCCACGACCGTTCTGCTTCATGACCTCGACCAGCGAATCGTTAAAGTACGAAACCGGGGTCTCGATAACGGGCAGGCCCATCATCGTCGAGAACAGCTCCGCGATCTCCAGGGCATCGGCCGGGTCGTTGGCGTTGATGCCCACGTGAGCGACGCGCATGCCAAAGAGCTCTACCGGGTTGGCGTTCTGCTCACTCATGCAGTCAGCGCCTACTGAGCCATGACGTCGAGAACGGCCTTCTCGGCAGCGACGCGGTTCATGCCGGTCATAAAGGGCACGCCGCTCACGTACGGGCAGGTGAGGCCCTCGGGGGCAACGGTGGTGGCGATCAGCAGGTCGGCGCCCTCGTCGCAAACGTCCTTGGCCTCGGAGATGGCGCACTGCACGATCTCGTACTTGTCGGCGTAACCGTTGGCGTCGAGCAGGGTAGCGACCTTCTGGGCAACGAGCGTGGAAGTAGCAGCGCCAGCACCGCAAGCCAAAACGATCTTCTTCATAGGTAATGTCTCCCTTCGTGGTTTACTTTAGGTAAGTGTACCGCAGCGAGCGATGGCACTCAGCCTCGATGAGCTTTTATGCCAGTTTGCTTGCGCGCTGCGTATAATACATCTAGTACGTGTTGTCATACCGCTCGCTTTATGAGCGACTAAGGACCCCAATATGCCCGATTCCCGCACCCTCTGGACCGCCGTCGTCATCATCTGTATCGCCGTGTCGGTGTTCTTTAGCGTCAAAAAACGCACCACGTTTAAGCGCCTGCAGCAGCTTATGGCTGCCAAGCAGTGGGACGAGTTCGATCGCTTGCTCGATGGCAAACTCACCAGCATGCTGTACCCGCGCTATAACCGCGACTACCTGCGCCTGAACTCCTATCTGCTGCGCGAGGACCACAAGCGCGCCGACGAGATGTTCGATTTGCTGCTGGGGCTCAATCTGCCCAAGATGCAGCGTGTCGACCTGGTGATTAAGGCCTTTAACTACTACGTTGGCCAGGAGGACCGCAAAAAATCCAAGGAGCTCCTGCACGAGATCAAGGGCTTTGAGGGCGGTCAGGCCGAGGCAGTCGCACACGAATGCCAGCTGATGTACGACACGATGATCTTGAAGCGCCACAACGACATTCCCGAGCTGGAGCGCATGCTCAAGGAGGCCGGTGACGACAAGGTCAAGAGCTGCCGCCTGGAATACCTGCTGGCCCTGCAGTACAAGAACAAGGGCGACGAAGCCAAGTTCCAGGAGTTCCTGGAGAAGTCGGGCCAACACTCGATGGCCGTCAACGCGTAGCGGACGGCTTGTGCTAGACTTCTAGTCTCACGGGGGCGTGGCGGAATTGGCATACGCAGGAGACTTAAAATCTCTCGCCGCAAGGATTGTGGGTTCGAGTCCCACCGCCCCTACCACGTATTGTTTACGAGCCCGTGTCCCCCAGGGATGCGGGCTCGTTTCTTTTGGACGCCGATGGGGCTTTAAGTTGCGGTGGAATAGTTCCTGTTTTGGCCGTTTACCGGCCCATTTAGGAACTATTTCACCGCGACTCAGAGGGAGACGGTTAAAGGGCGCTCAGACTCGGGGTCCAGGCGATGGTGGGGGTTGCACCGTCAAGAGTCTCGTTGATGGTGGCGGCCATACCGGCGAGTAGGCTATTCTCGCTTACGGTGAGCGTCTTGTAGCCGCCGGCACGCATGAGCTCGCGAATCACCACGGCGCCAGCCAAGATCACGCCCGCGCGTTTGGGCTGCACACCCGGTAGCGCGGCGATGCCGTCCGCGTCCAACACAGACATGTGCTCGATAGCAGCCGAAATCTGTTCCATCGAAAGCTCGCGCAGGTGCACAAAGCTCGAATCATACGGCTCCAGCTCGTGAACCAGCGCCACGAGAGTGGTGACGGTGCCACCCACCGCGACCAGGCGCTCTGCACGCTCAAAATTGCTCGGCAGGCCCTCAAAATAGGCGGCGAACTGCTCGCCCGCCCAGTTGGCAGCGGCAGCAAGCTCGCCGTCCGCAGGCGGCAGTGCCGAGAAAAACCGCTCCGTCACGCGGCGACAACCGATGTCCAGCGAACGCGTACCCTCCAGCGCGAAGACCCCACGCTCCGGTGCGTACACACCCGTCGCGAGTTCCGTGGATCCGCCGCCCGAATCGGCAACAATGATGCGCTCGCCGGCAAAGTCGTGCGCCACGCCAAAAAACGTCAGGCGCGCCTCGACCTCGCCCGGAATCACCTGCGGTTCGAGCCCCAGCTTACGCAGGCCGTCCAGCAGCAGGGCGGCATTGGATGCATCGCGCGCGGCGCTCGTGCATGTGGTGCAAATGCACGCGGCCCCAAAGGCACGCGCCTCGTCCACAAACATGCGGCATGCAGCGAGCACGCGCTCGACCGCCGCCTCGCAAAAGCGGCCCGTCGCGTCGACGCCCTCGCCCAGATCGGTAATCTCGGTGTGCTTGGACGATTCCACGATCGCCCCGCCCTCGACCTGGGCCAACACCAGTCGCGACGACACCGTTCCCAGGTCGATCGCCGCCACCTTATAGCGTTTGCAATTTGTCATTGCGGCCCCCCTCCGGGCGCTATTTGCCGTTGGACACGACCGCCTGGCCCTCGACACCGTTAAACCCAAACAGCATGTCGAGCGCCTGGATGTACCACGGCGCGTCCTTACCGACTTCTTCGATTTCCTTGGCAACTTCGCTGGCCTTCTTGGCGTTCGACGACTTCTTGCTCGAAGACGAATCTGAATCGTCATCCAGACCCAGCACGTCAATCTTGGTCTCGCCGGGCATCACCAGGCCCAGGTCCTCGGACGCCGCGTCCTTAATGCCCTCCTCCGAGAGCAGTTTGTCGACGCTTTTTTGCAGCTCATCATTGTATTGCTGACGAATCTCGACCTGCTTGGCCAAGATATCGCTCGAACGCTTTGCCACGTACAGATCGCGCACAGGGAAATACAGGCTCACGAGCACCAGGGCAACGACAATGCCGATGAATAGCCCTCGCTGAGGACCGTGGGTAAAGTCGTAAATTGCCTTGACCACTGCGTTGTCGTTGGCGTAGTGCATAAAGTCCGAGCCGGAAAGACGGCTTGAGGGACGGCGCGGCTTGTCGGACGCCTGGGTCGAAGGGCGCGACGCATGCGCGGAACGCGATGGGCGCACCGGACTCTCCGAGGAACTATTTGGCTGAGCATTGGGATGCGAAGTCGCCGGCGAGCTATACCTGGAGCGATCAGCACCAGCATAACCAGACCCGCCAAGCCGCGCGGTACGCGCACGACGAGGCGACGGTTCGCGCGAACCGGCGGAATAGTACCTGTTGTCGTAAATCTGATCCATGTGCGCCTTGTGCGGTTGAGGTTTGTTTGCGCTAAGTCCTTTAGTTATAGCACGAGCGCGCACACCGCCTTCGACAGCCTTTGCTCGACATAAAAAAGGCGCTGAGCCATATGGCCCAGCGCCCACAGCGCTTTGCGGCGTCCAGCCAAGGCGGGGGCGGAACCGAGTCAGCCTCCCCCTCGCCAAATTCGCCTGTTTAGCGAATGTTGTAGAACGCGGTCTTGCCGGCGTAGCGCGCGCTGCCCTCGAGCTCGTCCTCGATGCGGATGAGCTGGTTGTACTTGGCGATGCGGTCGCTACGGCACGGGGCACCCGACTTGATCTGGCCGGCGTTAACACCCACGACCAGGTCGGTGATCGTGGAGTCCTCGGTCTCGCCGGAACGGTGGCTCACGATGCAAGCGTAGCCGGCCTCCTTGGCGGTCTCGATGGCCTCGAGCGACTCGGTGAGCGTGCCGATCTGGTTGACCTTGACCAGGATCGCGTTGGCGGCGCCCAGCTCGATGCCCTTCTTGAGGCGCTCGGTGTTGGTGACGAACAGGTCGTCGCCTACGAGCTGCACCTTGTTGCCAATGCGGCGGGTGAGCTCGACCCAGCCGTCCCAGTCCTCCTCTGCCATGCCGTCCTCGATGGAGATGATGGGATAGGTGTCGACAAGCTTCTCCCAGTAATCGACCATCTGAGCGCTCGTATACTCAACGCCCTCGCCCTTGAGCTCGTACATGCCGGTCTCGGCGTTGTAGAACTCGGTGGACGCCGGGTCCATGGCGTACATGAAGTCAACGCCGGGCTTAAAACCAGCCTTCTCGACGGCCTTGGTAATGTACTCGAACGGCTCGGCATTGGTCTTGAGGTTGGGCGCAAAGCCGCCCTCGTCGCCCACGCCGCCGCCCAGGCCTGCCTCGTGCAGCACGCCCTTGAGGGTGTGGTAGACCTCGGCGCACCAGCGCAGGCCTTCGGCAAAGCTCGGAGCACCCACGGGCATAATCATGAACTCCTGGAAGTCAACGTTATTGTCGGCATGCACGCCGCCGTTGAGGATGTTCATCATAGGCGTGGGCAGCAGGTGGGCGTTGACGCCGCCTAGGTACTGGTACAGCGAAAGACCCGCCGACTCGGCAGCGGCGCGGGCAACTGCCAGCGACACGCCCAGAATGGCGTTGGCGCCGAGCTTGGTCTTGTTGGGGGTACCGTCCGCGGCGATCAGCGCGGCATCGACAGCGCGTTGGTCGAAGGCATCGAGGCCCACGACGGCATCGGCGCACTCGTTGTTGACGTGCTCGACGGCCTGCGAGACGCCCTTGCCCAGGTAGCGGCCCTTGTCGCCGTCGCGCAGCTCGCATGCCTCAAAGGCGCCGGTCGAAGCGCCCGAAGGCACCATCGCGCGACCGAAGCTGCCGTCCTCGAGCACGACCTCGACCTCTACGGTGGGGTTGCCGCGGCTGTCGAGCACCTCGCGACCGTAGACATCCAAAATGTCACTCATGTTGTCTCCCTCTCACTTGGAAACGGTTGATGCAAGCGACTGGCCGACTGTGCACCATTGGTGCGCCTCCGTAAGTTAGCCATGTCGCACTTTTTGCATTATGCCCTAAGTTAGCCGAGGGATACATATGAATTGGAGAAATCATTCTTTGGGGCGCTTGTTTTTGCACCGAGCATTCATCTCTAGAGGTCGCCCCCCCCCATTAAATTCTTCTATCGGCATACCGTCTTTACCTGGCTTGCGAATGAAAGAGCCAATAATGTGCTTTTACATCGTTCAAAGTTCTGGATATCGTGCAATTCTAAGGGTCTGAAGTTCTGGATATCGTGCATAATCAGGTTATAAAAGTTCTGGATATCGTGTACGAGGTAGCCATGCTTAAACGAAAAGCCTATGACAAACTACTAAAATGGAAGCATGAAAGCGCTGGTAAAACAGCACTTCTTATTGAAGGAGCCCGCCGCGTCGGCAAGAGCACGCTTGCCCGCACGTTTGGAGAAACCGAATACAAGTCCTGCCTTGTCATTGATTTCTTTCAAGCACCTGCCGAAGTTAAGCAATATTTTGAGGACTATCGCACTGACTTCGACTCGCTCTTCCTCTATCTCTCGGTTTTCTATAACGTCAAACTCTATGAACACGAGACGCTTATCGTCTTTGACGAGGTCCAGATGTACCCGCAAGCACGCGGACTCATCAAGTATCTCGTTGCAGACGGACGTTACGACTACATCGAAACTGGATCCCTGCTCAGCATCAAGCAGAACATTAAAGATATCGTCATCCCATCCGAGGAAGAGTCTCTGGAACTTGAGCCCCTCGACTTTGAGGAGTTTCTTTGGGGCATGGACGAAAAGGGGCTGGCCGATCTCATTCGCATGAGTTTTAACAAGATGAAGCCGCTCCCCGATGCCCTACATCGCAGAGCGCTCTCCCTTATGCGCGAATACATGCTTGTAGGCGGCATGCCTGAGCCGGTATCCATCTATGTTGAACAGCGCGCTTTTGCGCCCGTCGACGCTTCGAAGCGCCGAATCGTTCAGCTCTATCGCAACGATATCTCTCGTTTTGCAACCGGTTACGAATTCAAAGTCGTCTCCGTACTCGATGGCATCCCGGGTCAGCTCTCTAGGCACGAAAAACGATTCAAGCTTTCCTCACTTGATAAAAACGCACGCATGCGCACCTACGAAGAAGCCTTCTTTTGGCTGGCAGACGCGCGAATTGCCAATATCTGCTATGCCGCAAGCGAACCGAGCGTGGGCCTTTCACTCAGCATGGAGCAAACGGCCCTCAAGTGCTACATGGCAGACACCGGCCTGCCTTCTCTGACAACAACGATACCGATGAAGACGTTTACAGGGCCGTGCTTCGCGGCGACATCGGATTGAACGAAGGAATGCTTACCGAAAACTACGTTGCCCAATCTCTAAAGGCCAATGGACACAGGCTCTTCTTTTATTCCCAAAGCGGAAAGAAGGAGGGGGAGGAGCGCATGGAAATCGACTTCCTCGTTACCCGACCCTATGTCAATGCCGCCGGAAAGCCGCGCATCAGCCCCGTCGAAGTTAAGTCGCCACGCAGATACGGAACCATCTCCCTCGACCGATTCCGCGCGCGCTTTAACAAGAAGATTGGGATGGCTTACGTGTTGCACCCTAAACAACTCGAGTGGGATGCCGAAGCGCAGCTGGCACATCTTCCGTTGTATATGGCTTTTTGCTTGTAGAGACCTCTCTACGAATGGATGCCGTGAGAGACGCAGGCCTCACTCGCTTGCTTTTGCTTGGTCCCACAGGTCGTTGAGTTGAGCGGTTGAGCAGGCGGCGAGGTCATCGCCCGCCTCGTGCACGGTGGCCTCCATCGCAGCCCAACGACGGCGGAACTTGGCCGTGCTGGCGCGAAGGGCGCTCTCGGCGTCAATCCCCTCTTTGCGCGCAACGTTGACTAGGGCAAAGAGCAGGTCGCCAAACTCCATTTCGCGCTCGGGCGAGCCGGGCTCCTCGGCCTCAAACTCGGCACGCTCCTCTGCTACCTCGTCCCACACATCCTGGACCGTCTCCCATTCAAAGCCCACGGCAGCCGCCTTGCGCGACACCTTCTGCGCCTGCATCAGCGCCGGCAGATGCGTGGGCACGCCGTCGAGCAGGCCCTCGGGCGCAGCCTCGCCTGCTGCCACGGCCTTGTCCTTGGCAGCCTTCTCGGCAAGCTTAACCTCGTCCCAGATCTTGAGCACCTCGTCGGAGTTATCGGCGTCCGCATCGCCAAACACGTGTGGGTGGCGGCGAATGAGCTTGGCGTCGATATCGCGCGCCACATCGGCCAGCGTAAACTCACCGGCGTCCGCCGCAATCTGCGCATGCAGCACCACCTGCATGAGCACGTCGCCCAGCTCCTCGCGCAGATGCGCGGCATCATCGGCCTCGATGCAATCGAGCGCCTCGTAGGCTTCCTCAATCATGTTCTTGCCGATGCTCTGATGCGTCTGTTCGCGGTCCCACGGGCAGCCGTCGGGCGCGCGCAGCCGCGCGATCACCTGCACAAAATCCTCGTAGGATGCACGCCGCCGCTCGAACACGCCGACCTTCGGCACGAGCACCGCCGTCCTGTGGTCATAGTGCGCCTGCCTGTCCAGCTCGCACAGCGCAATCGGCTGCGCGGCCGCCCCCGGCTCGGCGGCGGTTTGCAGGAAATAAACCGTCGTCTCGTCGTCAAACAAATCGCTCAGCCAGAGCTTCACATCCGAGGCGAGATAGCGGTTGTCGATCTCGGTGATGACCTGCGGGCAATCTGCCTGCACGCGCATCTCCGCCGTGGAAAGCGCCGTCACCGTGCGCAGGTTCTCCGTGTTCACGCCGAAGGGAATCACCGCGCAGGCCGCCGCGTCCGACAGCGTGACGCCGCCCAGCGCCCGCAGCGCAAACCCCTCCGGCAGCGCGTCGGCCAGCGCGCGAACGGTCGCGTCGCTCTGCGGCTCGCTGACGGCGTAGACAAGCGCCTCCGCCTGCCGCGCCCTGTCGATGATCGCGCGGGCGGCCAGCTCGCAGAGCTCGTCGAAATCCTCCGTCCGCTCGTACAGCGCATCCAGCGTTTCAAACGCCACGCCCTCGCGCGTCAGCCTTTCGGCCACGCCGTGCCTGCCCGTGCGCAGCAGCAGCCTGTCCGCGCTTTTCAGCGCGTCGTACACGCCCAGGGTGAGCATCTCGCCGCTGTCCGGCCCGAGCGCCGCTATGGTTATGATATGCTTTTCGCCGTTCATTATTCGTTATCCGCCTTGTTCAGCACGCTTTCGATGATGAAGCGCGGGCGGCGCTTGGTCTCGTTGTAGATCTTGCCGATGTATTCGCCGACCACGCCGAGGCCGAGAAGCTGAATACCGCCGATGAGCCAGATCGAGCCCATCAGG